>NZ_JBNNPF010000004.1:0-263486 GCF_050275515.1 Streptomyces sp. NPDC004126
CCGCTGAGCTGGCCCCGGGGGGGGGGTTGGGGGTGGGGCCCGCGGGCGGCCCCACCCCGGGGGGGTTTTTGGGGGGGGGGGGGGGGGGCCCCGCCGGGGCACGGGGCGAAGGGCGGGTGGGGGACCGCTCCGCGCAGCGGCCACCCACCCGCACCCGACCAACCGGCACCGGCACCGGCACCGGCACCGGCACCGGCACCCGGAACGACGGCCCCCTACAAGCTGCGCAGCAGCACGGCAGGGTTCTCCACGCAGTCGGCCACGTACCGCAGGAACCCCCCGGCCGCCCCGCCGTCGCAGACGCGGTGGTCGAAGGTCAGGGACAGCTGCACGACCTGACGGACGGCCAGCTCCCCCCGGTGGACCCACGGCTTCGGGATGATCCGGCCCACGCCGAGCATCGCCGCCTCGGGGTGGTTGATGATCGGCGTGGAGCCGTCCACCCCGAACACCCCGTAGTTGTTCAGGGTGAACGTCCCGCCGGTCAGGTCCGACGGGGCCAGCTTCCCCGCCCGGGCCAGCTCGGTCAGCCGGGCGAACTCCGCCGCCAGGGACTCCGGGCTGCGCGTGTGGGCGTCCCGCACCACCGGGACCATCAGCCCGCGCTCGGTCTGCGCGGCGAAGCCCAGGTGCACGGACGGGAGCCGCACGATCTCGTTGGCGGCGAGGTCGACCGTGGAGTTGAGCTCGGGGTACTTGGCCAGCGCGGCCGTGCAGATCCGCGCCAGCAGCGCGAGCACCGAGATCTTCGGCCCGTCCACGGCGTTCATCGCGGCCCGCGCCGCCATCAGCTCGGTGGCGTCCGCGTCGACCCAGCAGGTGGCCTCGGGGATCTCCCGGCGGCTGCGCGAGAGCTTCTCGGCGACGGCCCCGCGCAGCCCCTTGAGCGGGATCCGCTCGCCCTGCGCGGCCACCGGAACCGGCCCGGCCACCGGGGCGGGCGCGGGAGCCCGGAGCACGGCCTCCACGTCGGCCCGCAGGATCAGGCCCTCCGGCCCGGACCCGCGCAGCGACCGCAGGTCGACCCCGTTGTCCCGGGCCAGCTTGCGCACGAGCGGCGAGATGACGGGCACGGGCCCGGCAGCCACCACAGGAGCGGCCGGAGCCGGAGCCGGAGCCGACACCGCGGCGGTGACGGGTCGCACCCGCCGCCGACGCGCCGGGCGCGAGTGGTCCGAGCCGTACCCGATCAGCGGCCGGGGCGCGTCGGCGGAGCCCTTCTCGGCACCCGCCTCGACGGGCTCCGCCGCCCCGGCGGGCGCCGACTCCGCGCCCACCGCCACGGTGATCAGCGGGGCGCCGACCGGCAGCTCCTCGCCCTCCTCCCCGAACCGGGCGGTGACGACACCGCCGTACGGGCAGGGCACCTCCACCATCGCCTTGGCCGTCTCGACCTCGACGACCGGCTGGTCGATGGCGACGACGTCGCCCACCGCCACCAGCCACCGCACGATCTCGGCCTCGGTCAGGCCCTCGCCGAGGTCGGGCAGCTTGAATTCCATGACCTGCGGCATCAGTTCTCCCACTGCAGGCGGGCCACGGCGTCCAGGATCCGCTCCACACCGGGCAGGTGGTGCTTCTCCAGCATCGGCGGCGGGTACGGGATGTCGAAGCCGGTCACGCGCAGCACCGGCGCCTCCAGGTGGTGGAAGCAGCGCTCCATCACGCGGGCGGCGATCTCCGCGCCAGGTCCGCCGAAGCCGCCGGCCTCGTGGACCACGACCGCGCGCCCGGTGCGGCGCACGGCTTCGACGACGGTCTCCTCGTCGAAGGGGACGAGGGAGCGCAGGTCGACGACCTCCAGGTCCCAGCCCTCCTCGCGGGCCGCCTCGGCCGCCTCCAGGCAGACCGGGAGCGAGGGGCCGTACGTGATCAGGGTGGCGCTCGTGCCGGCCCGGCGGACCAGGGCCTTGCCGATGCCCGGGACGGCCGCGGGGGCCTCCGGCGACCACTGCGACTTGGACCAGTAGAGCCGCTTCGGCTCCAGGAAGACCACCGGGTCGTCGCTGGCGATGGACTCGCGCAGCAGCCCGTACGCGTCCTCGACGGTCGCCGGGGTCACGACGGTGAGCCCGGGGGTGGCCGTGTAGTAGGCCTCGGAGGAGTCGCAGTGGTGCTCGACGCCGCCGATCCCGCCGCCGTAGGGCACGCGGATGGTGATCGGCAGCGGCATCTTGCCCCGGGTGCGGTTGCGCATCTTCGCGACGTGCGAGAGGAGCTGCTCGAAGGCCGGGTAGGCGAACGCGTCGAACTGCATCTCCACGACGGGCCGCAGCCCGTACATGGCCATGCCGACGGCGGTGCCCAGGATCCCGGCCTCGGCGAGCGGGGTGTCCGTGACGCGGTCCTCGCCGAACTCCTTCACGAGCCCGTCGGTGATGCGGAAGACACCTCCCAGCGCGCCGACGTCCTCGCCCATCACGTGGACGGTGGGATCCTCGGCCATCGCGTCGCGCATGGCTCGGGTGAGGGCCTGCGCCATCGTCGCGGGCTTCGCGGCAACGGTCGTCATCACTCTCCCTCCGCTTCCAGCTCGGCGCGCAGCATGGCGGCCTGCTCGCGCAGCCGGCCGGTCTGCTCCGCGTAGACGTGCGCGAAGAGGTCCATCGGGTCGGTCACGGGATCGGCGTTCATCCGCTCGCGCAGGTCCGCCGCCATCGCCTCGGCCGCGTCGCGCGCCTCGCGGATGCCTTCCTCGTCGAGGATCCCGCGCGCGGTCAGCTCGCGCTCCAGCAGCTGCACCGGGTCGTGCGCCTTCCAGACCTCGACCTCGGCGTCGGTGCGGTAGCGGGTGGCGTCGTCGGCGTTCGTGTGGGCCTCCATCCGGTAGGTGACGGCCTCGATCAGGGTCGGTCCGCCGCCCGCGCGGGCCCGCTTCACCGCCTCGGTGAGGACCTCGTGCATGGCGGCGACGTCGTTGCCGTCGACCAGCCGGCCGGGCATCCCGTAGCCCACGGCCTTGTGGGCGAGGGTGGGGGCCGCGGTCTGCTTGGCGAGCGGGACGGAGATCGCGAAGCCGTTGTTCTGGACGAGGAAGACCACCGGGGCCTGCCAGACGGCCGCGAAGTTCAGCGCCTCGTGGAAGTCGCCCTCGCTGGTGCCGCCGTCGCCGACCATGGCGAGCGCGACGACCTCGTCGCCGCGCAGCCGCGCGGCGTGCGCCAGGCCCACCGCGTGCGGCAGCTGGGTGGCGAGGGGGGTGCACAGGGGGGCTATGCGGTGCTCGCGGGGGTCGTACCCGGTGTGCCAGTCGCCGCGCAGCAGCGTCAGGGCCTGTACGGGGTCCAGTCCGCGCGCCACGGCCGCGAGGGTGTCGCGGTAGCTGGGGAAGAGCCAGTCCTGCTCCTCCAGGACGAGCGCGGCCGCGATCTCGGCGGCCTCCTGCCCGACGGTGGAGGGGTACACGGCGAGACGGCCCTGCTTGGTCAGGGCGGTGGCCTGCGCGTTGTAGCGGCGGCCCCGGACGAGCTCGGCGTAGTACCGGCGCATGAGTGCCGGGTCGAGCTCCTCCGCCGCCGGAGTGCCCAGCACCCGGTAGGGCTCGGGGTCCGGCAGCAGGGGGGCGGCCTCCATGCGGGGCCTCCAGGCGGGCGGCGGGGTGACACGGTGCGGCGCACCGGCACCGGGCAGCTCTTGGACCGTCATGGCGGCGTACACCTCCTCGTGGGAAGCGGGCTGGGGGCGCCACCGGGTGTGAGGCGCCTCACCAACCGATTGTTCGGTCGTTGGCGCAATTTGGCTACAGGCGGCTCCAGGCTGTGGACAAAGTGGCGGCGGGGCCGTGGGATGGGTGCAGGACGTCCAGCAGAGGGAGGCAGTGGGCAATGCCGGATGAACAAATGGCCGGAGCGGGTTCCGCACCGGTCCCACCGGGGGGCGCACCTTCAGGCCCACCGGTACCGCCACGCCCCCTGGACCCCATCGACCGTTCGATCATGCGGCTGCTCCAGGCGGACGGCCGGGCGTCGATACGGTCGGTGGCGGAGCAGGTGCACGTCTCCCGGGCCAACGCCTACGCGCGGATCAACCGGCTGATCGACGACGGGGTGATCCGCGGCTTCACCGCCCGGGTCAACCACGAGCGCGCGGGTCAGGGCGCGTCGGCGTACATCACGCTGAAGATCGTCCAGAACTCCTGGCGGACGGTGCGCGAGAAGCTCCGGGAACTGCCGGGGGCGGCGCACATCGCGCTGGTCAGCGGGGATTTCGACGTCCTGCTGCTGGTCCACACGCCGGACAACCGCACACTGCGGGAACTGGTCCTGACCCGCCTCCAGGCCATCCCGGAGGTGCTGTCCACGCGCACGCTGCTGGTGTTCGAGGAAACGGATCTGCTGGACCCGGGCCCGCCGTCCGGCCCCGCCCTCGCGGAGGACTGAGCGGGACCGGACGACTGGGCCGGACGGGTTACGGGGCCTGGGTGCGCAGGCCGTCCAGGGCCATGCTGACCACCGCGTCCGCGAGCTGGTCTGGGGTGGTGCCGGGATGCGGCCGGTACCACTCGACCAGCGAGTTCACCATGCCGAACAGCAAGCGGGTGGCGAGCCGGATGTCCACGTCGGCGCGCAGGTCCCCGTCGGCGGCCGCGGCCTTGAGGAGCTCCGCGACCTGGTGGTCGAACTCGCGGCGGCGCTCCAGGGCCCAGCGCTCGGTGCGGGTGTTGCCGCGCACCCGCAGCAGCAGGGTGACGTACGGCAGTTCCGCGACCAGGACCTCGACCGTGCGGCGGGTGACGTACTCGACGCGCGCGACCGCGCGGCCGCGTACGGCGCCCGGCTCCTCCAGGATCCCGAACAGGCCGTCCAGGGCCCGGCTGACGGCGCGGTGGAGGAGTTCCTCCTTGCCCGCGACGTGGTGGTAGATCGAGGACTTGGAGATTCCGGCGGCCTTGGAGAGGTGCTCCATGGAGGTGCCGTCGTAGCCGCGCTCGTTGAACACCTGCACGGCGACGGAGAGCAGCGTCTCCGGGGTGTAGGTGTCGCGCCTGGCCGTGGTCACTCGGCCCCCTCCTCTTCCCCGTCCTCGTCCTCGCCGGCCTCGTAGCCGAGCTTGAACAGCGCCAGCGAGGGCGCGTAGCGCCCGCCCGGACACCGCTCGTCGAGGTGGTGCAGCAGGTCGTACGCCCAGTCGCGGCCGAGCCGGTCGTGCCATTCGGCGGGGCCGAGCGGGTAGTTCACGCCGAGCCGCATCGCGGTGTCGATGTCCTCGGCGGAGGCCACCCCGCGCGCCACGGCGTCGGCGGTGAGGTCGATCAGCATCGCGACGGTCCGGGCGACGATCATGCCCGGGACGTCGCCGATGACGGAGACCTCCTTGCCGAGCTTCTGGAAGAGGCCGATCGCCTCGGCGAGGGTGCGCTCGCTGGTGTCCGCGCTCGCGGACAGCGCGATCCGGGTCGCGTCGCGGTAGTCGAGCGCGAGGTCGAAGTAGACGACGTCGGCGAACTCGACGGAGGTCTTGCCGTCCGCGAGCACCAGCTGGCCCTCGCCGGGCAGCTGGACGTACGGGCCCCCGTGCCCGGTGGCGGTGACCGCGATCCCGGCCTCCTCCATGAGGTCGGCCAGGACGGCGGCCGGGCCGAGGTCGCCGACGACGGTGACCTTCTCCGGGGCGTCCTCGGGGCCGGCCGTGTGCGGGGCGGGGGCCTGCGCGTCCTCGGCGTACGGGAACCAGCCGTGGCCGGACTTGCGGCCGAGGCGGCCCGCCTGGACCAGGCGGCGCTGGGCGAGCGAGGGGGTGAACTTGGGGCTCCGGAAGAACGAGTCCCAGACGGAGCGGGTGACGGCCTCGTTGACGTCCTGGCCGATCAGGTCGGTCAGCTGGAAGGGCCCCATCTTGAAGCCGCCGCTCTCGCGCAGGACGGCGTCGATGGTCGCGGGGTCCGCGCCCTGCTCCTCGTAGACCGCGAAGGCCTCGGCGTAGAAGGGGCGGGCGATCCGGTTGACGATGAAGCCGGGGGTGTCGGCGCAGCGGACCGGCGTCTTCCCCCAGCCCAGGACCGTGCGGTACGCGCGCTCGGCGGCGTCCGGGTCGGTCGCGTGGCCGCTGACCACCTCGACGAGGGGGAGCAGCGGGGCCGGGTTGAAGAAGTGCAGGCCGAGGAAGCGGCCCGGGTGCGCGAGGCCCGCGGCGAGCTCGGTGACGGAGAGGGAGGAGGTGTTGGTCGCCAGCAGCGCGTCCGGCGAAACCACTCCTTCGAGGGCCGCGAACAGCGCGCGCTTGACGGCGACGTCCTCGACGATCGCCTCGATCACCAGGGCGGCGGAGGCCAGCCCGGTCAGGGTCTCGGCGGAGTCGAGCCGACCGACGGCGTCGTCGGCCTCGGCCCGGTCCAGCCGCC
This sequence comes from Streptomyces sp. NPDC004126, assembly GCF_050275515.1. Classification (NCBI taxonomy): domain Bacteria; kingdom Bacillati; phylum Actinomycetota; class Actinomycetes; order Kitasatosporales; family Streptomycetaceae; genus Streptomyces; species Streptomyces sp. NPDC004126. The sequence continues at coordinate 6,341 of NZ_JBNNPF010000004.1, forward strand.
CCTTGGCGACGAGCCGCTCGACCCGGCCGGCCACGGTCTGGACGGCCTCGCGGGCCCGCTCGGGCACGGAGTCGTAGAGGCGTACGCGATGACCTGCGAGGAGAGCGACCTGGGCGATGCCCTGGCCCATGGTTCCGGCGCCGATGACCGCCACAGTGCGAGCCCGCTCGATTGCTGTCATGTCCTGATCCTCCCGCACGCGGTTGTCCACAGGTCTGCCGGGCCCTCTTGTACCGACCGATCGTTCGGTTACTCTAACTCCAGTCTGCTCTTCTTCACCCGCCCCAGCCCGATCCCAGCCTGACTCCAGCCTGAATCCCAGTCTGCGAACCAGCCTGATCCCGCCCGGCTCAACGAGGAGTTGGTCCCTGATGGCCGCCGAGCTCACCGTCCCCCAGCTTTCCGAGAAGCACCGGACCACCCTGGACCAGGCGCTGGATGCCATCCGCAGCCGCGCCTACTGGTCCCCGCACCCCGAGCACCCCAAGGCCTACGGGGAGAGCGCCCCGGCCGACGGGCTCGCCGCCTTCGAGGCCGTCCGCGGCACCCGCTTCGACCTCGGGCAGCCCGGCACCGACGGCTGGGCGGGCGGCGAGGTCTCGCCGTTCGGCCCGGAGCTGGGCGTCGAGTACCCGCACGTCGACCCGGACGTGCTGCTGCCCGCGATGAAGGCGGGCATCGCCGCCTGGCGCGACGCCGGTCCCGAGACCCGCGCCCTGGTCTCCATCGAGATCCTCGCCCGCATCTCCGCCCGCACCCACGAGTTCGCGCACGCGGTCATGCACACCAGCGGCCAGGCCTTCATGATGGCCTTCCAGGCGGGCGGCCCCCACGCGCAGGACCGCGGCCTGGAGGCGGTGGCGTACGCGTACGAGGAGCAGACCCGGGTTCCCGGACAGGCCGCCTGGTCGAAGCCGCAGGGCAAGAAGGACCCGCTGGAGCTCGGCAAGACCTTCACGGCCGTGCCGCGCGGCATCGCGCTGATGATCGGCTGCAACACCTTCCCCACCTGGAACGGCTACCCCGGCCTGTTCGCCTCCCTCGCCACCGGCAACGCCGTCCTGGTCAAGCCGCACCCGCGCGCCGTGCTGCCGCTGGCGCTGACCGTGCAGGTGGCCCGCGAGGTCCTGGCCGAGGCGGGCTTCGACCCGAACCTGGTGGCCCTGGCCGTCGAGCGGCCGGGCGAGGGCATCGCCAAGACCCTGGCCGTCCGCCCCGAGATCAAGCTCGTCGACTACACCGGTTCGACGGAGTTCGGCGACTGGCTGGAGGCCAACGCCCGCCAGGCGCAGGTCTACACGGAGAAGGCCGGCGTCAACACGGTCGTCGTCGACTCCACCGACGACTACAAGGGCATGCTGTCCAACCTGGCCTTCTCCCTCTCCCTGTACAGCGGCCAGATGTGCACCACCCCGCAGAACCTGCTGGTCCCCCGCGACGGCATCGAGACGGACGCCGGCCACAAGTCCTACGACGAGGTCGTCGCCGACCTCGCCGCCTCGGTCGGCGGCCTGCTGGGCGACGACACCCGCGCCAACGCCCTGCTGGGCGCGTTGGTCAACCCGGACGTCAAGGCCCGGCTGGAGGCCGCGGCCGGCCTCGGCGAGGTCGCGCTGGCCTCCCGCGAGGTGGTCAACCCCGAGTTCCCCGACGCGGTCGTGCGCACCCCGGTGATCGTGAAGCTGGACGCCGGCAAGCCGGACCCGGAGGCGGCCTACCTGTCCGAGTGCTTCGGCCCGGTCTCCTTCGCGGTGGCGGTGGACTCCACGGCGGACGCCCTCGACCTGCTGCGCCGTACGGTGCGGGAGAAGGGTGCGATGACCGTGGGCGCGTACACCACGTCCGCGGACACCGAGCGGGCGATCGAGGAGGTCTGCCTGGAGGAGTCGGCGCAGCTGTCGCTGAACCTGACGGGCGGGGTCTTCGTGAACCAGACCGCGGCCTTCTCCGACTTCCACGGCTCCGGCGGCAACCCCGCCGCGAACGCGGCGCTGTGCGACGGCGCGTTCGTCGCCAACCGCTTCCGCGTGGTGGAGGTCCGCCGCCAGGGCTGACGCCGGACGGACCCGTCTCCGCACCGCCCCGAGGGACGCGTACGGGCCCGCCCGCCCGCCGGGCCCGCAGGCCGCCCGGCCGTCACGGGGCGGGGGGACCGCCCCAGTGGAAGAGGGTCATGGCCACGCTGGTGGCCAGGTTGTAGCTGGACACCTGCGGCCGCATCGGCAGCGACACGAGGTGGTCCGCCCGGGCGCGCAGCTCGGGCGAGATCCCGTGCCGCTCGGAGCCGAAGGCGAGCAGGGCGTCGTCCGGGAGGACGAGGGCGCGGATGTCCTCGCCCTCCGGGTCGAGCGCGTACACCGGGCCCGGCGGGAGCTCCTCCAGCTCCAGCCGGTCCACCGTGGTCGCGTAGTGCAGCCCGGCACCGGCGCGGACCACGTTGGGGTGCCAGGGGTCGAGGTCGCCCCGGGTCACCACGCCGGTGGCCCCGAAGCCGGCGGCGAGGCGGACGACGGCGCCGACGTTGCCGAGGTTGCGCGGGTTGTCGAGCAGCACGACGGGCGCGGGCCGGGGCATCCGCGCCAGCGCGGCCCGTCCGGCATCCCGGCCCGGCCGCACGGCGAGCGCAGCGACCCCGGTGGGGTGCACGCGGGGCAGCAGCTCCTTGAGCGCCCCCTGCCGCACCAGCCGGGCCACCGCCTCCTCCACGTCGGGCGCCAGCCCGGCGGCGAGCTCCCGCACCCGCTCGGGCTCGTCGGCGACGACGGCCAGCACCTCGGCGCCGAACCGCAGCGCGTGCTTCAGCGCGTGGAACCCGTCGAGCAACACGACGTCGTCCCGCGAAACGGCCTCTTCCCAGGTCACACCCATACCCCTGACCCTAAGCCCGGCCCGGTCTACGTTGCCTCGCCGGCGTTCGGGGCGCTGGGGTCCGGGGGCGGAGCCCCGGGAAACGGGGAAAGGGCGGGGCGGGGAGCGGCTCCGCGCAGCGGCACCCGCCCCCACGCGGCAGCGACCCGCGCCCCCGCCCACACCAGCAGCCCCGTCGGCAGGAACACCGCATCGGCGGCGATCATCGCCAGGGAGAAGAACGGCAGCCCCAGCAGCACCGCGATCCCGGCGTGCTCCAGCATCATCACCGCCAGCAGCACGTTCTTGACCCGCCGGTTGAACAGCGTGAACGGGAACGCCACCTGCACCAGCACGGTCCCGTACGTCAGCAGCATCACCACCACCCCGCTGGACGCCACCAGCTCCGACAGCCAGGGCCACGGGGTGAAGTAGTCCAGGCTCAGCGGGTAGTACAGCGCGGTCCCGTCCTGCCACCGCGAGCCCTGGATCTTGTACCAGCCGGCGGTGGCGTAGATCAGGCACACCTCGGCCGCGATCACCAGCATCCCGGCGTTGTGCAGCAGGTTCGCGAACACGTCGAGGGTCGCCCGCCGCTCGCCCCCGGGTTCGTACCGGTCGGCGACCCACCACAGCGCCGTCCCGGTCAGCAGGGTCCCGAAGAACACGAGCCAGAGCGCGCCGAGGTGCCCGCTCACCGCCCCGTACGCGAACCCGGCGCCCAGCAGCGCCCACAGCACCGGCCCGGCGGCCCCCGCGGTCGCCGAGCCGCGCAGCCGGGCCCGGCGGGCGTCCAGCGACCACACCTGCCCGCAGCGGGTCAGCACGAGGTAGACCGCCATCAGGTGGATGACGTTGTCCCCGCCGTCGCCCATGAACACGCTGCGGTTCTGCAGCGACAGCACCCCGACCATGAACAGGACCGAGGCGGCCCGCGTCCGCCAGCCCAGCACCAGCAGGACGCTCGCGAGCACGGAGAGCGCGTACACGGCCTCGAACCACGGCGTCGAGTCCGACCACATCAGCACCGTGAAGGCACGGTTCGAGGCGATCAGCCGCTCGGCGAGCTGCCAGCTCCACGGCCCGTCCGGGCCGTACAGCTCGTGCCGGTGGGGGAACTCCCGCAGCAGGAAGAACAGCCAGGTCGCGGCGAAGCCGATGCGTACGACGGCGCTCTGGTAGGGGCCCTGCGCCTGTCCGGTGGCCTTCGCGACCGCCCGCGCGAGGGTGCCCCTCACACGTTCCACCACGGCAGCTCCCGGTAGTACGTCTGGGTGTCGGCCTTCTCCGCGCTCCAGGAGGGCGCGGCCACCGACCGTGTCGCCGAGCGCAGCTGGATCCGTACGATCCGCTCGCCCCCGGGCCGGCCGGCGGCCTCCCCGCCGGTCAGCCGGCCCACGGCGATCCGCTTCAGGTACTGCTCGGCCAGCTCTCCGCGCTCGCCGTCGGGCTTGTTGTCCTCGTCGTGGGAGCCGGTGAAGAAGTCCCAGGCCCTGCGGAGCTCGTTCTGCTCGGTGTGGCTCGGCAGCAGGCCGTGGCGGATCGCCGCGCCGTCCTCGGCGGACAGGTCGCGCCAGTCGCGGGTGACGAGTTCCCCGCCGGCGGTGCGGACCTGGGCGCGGACCTCGACGGAGATGTTCTGCTGGAGCGGGTTGGGCGCGAAGAGCTTCCAGTTCTGTTCGAACTCGGGGTAGATCCAGCCGTCCACGAGCCGGGCGTTCTGCTTGCCGACGGTGTTGGACGGCGCGACGTGCAGGAAGACCAGTGCGAGGTGCAGGCAGGCGCCGACGCCCAGCGCCCCCAGGGCGAGGGCCGCGAGGACCCGGTAGGGGGCGGACAGGCCGGCGATCCCGGGTGCGCGGGGCGGTGCGGGCTGTGCCGGGGCGGCCGCCGGAAGGGCTCCTTCCGCAGGCTCGCGCTCGTTCGAATCCATCCCGCCCCGATCATCCGGCGTCCACAGGGTTGCCCACAGAGGTTGACACCCTACGGGCCGCCGTCTCACCATTGAAGAGGATGAACCGAACGATCGGTCGGTCGGGCGGACGGCACACTCTGACAGGGGACCGGGATGGTCGCAGTGACCCCGGAAACGGGCACGTCAGGCACGGTGGACGGCGCGGTGGACGGGCAGTCCGCAGACCTCGGCGCACAGCTCCGTGCGGACTTCGACGCCGCCGTGGCGGCCGACGAGCGCGTGGAGCCCCGGGACTGGATGCCCGAGGAGTACCGCGCCTCCCTCGTCCGGCAGATGGCACAGCACGCGCACTCCGAGATCATCGGCATGCAGCCCGAGGCCAACTGGATCACCCGCGCACCCTCGCTGCGCCGCAAGGCGATCCTCATGGCCAAGGTGCAGGACGAGGCGGGCCACGGGCTCTACCTCTACAGCGCCGCCGAAACCCTCGGCACCAGCCGCGACGAGCTGCTCGACAAGCTCCACTCGGGCAAGCAGAAGTACTCCTCGATCTTCAACTACCCCACCCTGACCTGGGCCGACGTCGGCGCCATCGGCTGGCTCGTGGACGGCGCGGCGATCACCAACCAGGTGCCGATCTGCCGCTGCTCCTACGGCCCCTACGCCCGCGCCATGGTCCGGATCTGCAAGGAGGAGTCCTTCCACCAGCGCCAGGGCTACGAGCTGCTCCTCGCCCTCTCCCGGGGCACCGAGGCCCAGCACGCCATGGCGCAGGACGCCGTGAACCGCTGGTGGTGGCCCTCGCTGATGATGTTCGGCCCGCCGGACGACGAGTCGGTCCACAGCGCGCAGGCGATGGCCTGGAAGATCAAGCGCCACTCGAACGACGAGCTGCGCCAGCGCTTCGTGGACATCGCCGTGCCGCAGGCCGAGTCGCTGGGCCTGACCCTGCCCGACCCGGACATCAAGTGGAACGAGGAGCGCGGCCACCACGACTTCGGCGCCATCGACTGGGCCGAGTTCTGGGACGTCCTCAAGGGCAACGGCCCCTGCAACGAACAGCGGATCAGCCAGCGGCGCACGGCGCACGAGGAAGGCGCCTGGGTCCGCGAGGCCGCCTCCGCCTACGCCGCCAAGCACACCAGCACCGGACGAGAGGTACAGGCATGACGCAGAACTGGCCCCTGTGGGAGGTGTTCGTGCGCTCGCGCCGCGGCCTCTCGCACACGCACGCGGGAAGCCTGCACGCCCCGGACGCGGAGATGGCCCTGCGCAACGCCCGCGACCTCTACACGCGGCGCAACGAGGGCGTCTCCATCTGGGTCGTGCCCTCCGCGGAGATCACCGCCTCCTCGCCGGACGAGCGGGACCCGTTCTTCGCCCCGTCCGCCGACAAGCCCTACCGTCACCCCACCTTCTACGAGATCCCCGAGGGGGTGCGCCACCTGTGAGCGCCGGCACCGACACCCGCACCGCGGCCGCCCTCGCCCTCGGCGACGACGCGCTGATCCTCTCCCACCGCCTCGGCGAGTGGGCGGGCCACGCCCCCGTCCTGGAGGAGGAGGTCGCCCTGGCCAACATCGCCCTCGACCTGCTCGGACAGGCCCGACTGCTGCTGTCCATGGCGGGCGACGAGGACGAGCTGGCCTTCCTGCGCGAGGAGCGGTCCTTCCGCAACGTCCAGCTGGTCGAGCAGCCCAACGGGGACTTCGCCCACACCATCGCCCGCCAGCTCTACTTCTCCTTCTACCAGCACGAGCTGTACGGGGAGCTCGCCGCCGGCGACGGCCCGTTCGCCCCGCTCGCGGCCAAGGCCGTGAAGGAGACCGCCTACCACCGGGACCACGCCGAGCAGTGGACGCTGCGCCTCGGCGACGGCACCGAGGAGAGCCGGACCCGGATGCGCACGGCGCTGGACGCCCTGTGGAAGTTCACCGGGGAGATGTTCCTGCCGGTCGAGGGCCTCGGCCTGGACCGGGCCGCCGTGGAGGCCCTGGAGGGCCGCTGGCTGGCCGCGGTGGGCGACGTACTGGACCGGGCGGGGCTCGCCCTGCCCGAGGGGCCGCGCACCGGCGCCTGGGCCGCCGGAGCCGGCCGCCAGGGGCTGCACACGGAGCCGTTCGGGCGGCTGCTCGCCGAGATGCAGCACCTGCACCGCAGCCACCCCGGAGCGTCGTGGTGAGCGCCGTGGCCGGGACCACCCGCCTGGAGGCGGAACTGGCCGAGCTGGCCGGTTCCGTCCCCGATCCGGAACTGCCCGTGCTGACCCTGGCCGAGCTGGGCGTCATGCGCGGGGTGCGGATGCACGAGGACGGGCACGCCGAGGTGGTCCTGACCCCGACGTACACCGGCTGCCCGGCCATCGAGGCCATGTCCGCCGACATCGAGCGGGTCCTCACCGGCCACGGCATCCCCGAGGTGCGGGTCACCACGGTGCTGTCCCCGGCCTGGTCCACCGACGACATCAGCGCCGAAGGCCGCCGCAAACTGGCCGAGTTCGGCATCGCGCCGCCCCGCCCGCACTCCACCGGCGGACCGGTACCGCTGACGCTGTCGGTGCGCTGCCCCAACTGCGGCTCCACGGACACCGAGCTGCTCAGCCGCTTCTCCTCCACCGCGTGCAAGGCGCTGCGCCGCTGCGTCTCCTGCCGCGAACCGTTCGACCACTTCAAGGAGCTGTAGATGGCCGCACCCCGCCACGGCGCGTTCCACCCGCTGACGGTGGCGGCAGTCGACCGGCTCACCGACGACTCGGTGGCCCTCACCCTCCGGGTCCCCGAGGAACTGCGCGAGGACTACCGCCACGCCCCCGGCCAGCACCTGACGCTGCGCCGCCGCGCCGCCGAGGGCACCGAAGTCCGCCGCACCTACTCGATCTGCTCCCCCGCCCCGGCCCCCGACGGCCCCGGCCCGGCCGAACTGCGGGTGGGCGTGCGCCTGGTGGAGGGCGGCGAGTTCTCCACGTTCGCGCACAAGGAGGTCGCCGCCGGCGACGTGCTGGACGTGATGGTCCCGGCCGGAAGGTTCGTGCTGGAGCCGGCCGCCGCCCCTCAGGCCGCGCACTACGCGGCGATCGTCGGCGGCAGCGGCATCACCCCGGTGCTGTCGATCGCCGCCTCGGTGCTGGCGGCACGGCCCGACGCCCGGTTCTGCCTGGTGCGTGCCGACCGCACGGCGGCCTCGACGATGTTCCTGGAGGAGGTGGCGGACCTCAAGGACCGCTACCCCGACCGCTTCCAGCTGGTCACCGTGCTCTCCCGCGAGGAGCAGGAGGCCGGGCTGCCCTCCGGGCGGCTCGACGAGGCCCGGCTGGTGTCCCTGCTGCCCGCGCTGCTCCCGGTCGGGGAGGTGACGGGCTGGTTCCTGTGCGGCCCCTACGGGCTGGTGACCGGTGCGGAGCGGGCCCTGGGCGCGCTCGGCGTGGTCCGGACCCGGGTGCACGAGGAGATCTTCCACGTCGAGGACACCGCCCCGCAGGGCCCCGTCCGCTCCGTCCCGACCCCGGCCCACGGCCGGGTGACCGCCCGGCTCGACGGCCGCTCGGGCACGTGGCCCGTACAGGACGGCGAGTCCCTGCTGGACACCGTGCTGCGCAACCGCGCGGACGCCCCGTACGCCTGCAAGGGCGGCGTGTGCGGCACCTGCCGGGCCTTCGTGGTCTCCGGCGAAGTGCGGATGGACCGCAACTTCGCGCTGGAGGCGGAGGAGACCGACGCCGGGTTCGTGCTGGCCTGCCAGTCCCACGCCCTGACGGAGGAAGTGGAGATCGACTTCGACCGGTAGGCGTCCGGGGGGCCGGGAGGTCTGTCCAATTGCCGCACGCTGCTCTATCTTGACGCACCGTCAGATCAGGGCTTGAGCCGGTGCGCGCAGGAGGACAGGCAGTGGACTTCACCTTCACCGAGGAACAGCAGGCCGCCGTCGAGGCCGCCCGGGCCGTCTTCGCCGGCGTGGCCCCCGACGGCGTCCCCAGCCCCGCGCTCACGCCCGGGGCCGTCGCGGACGACTTCGACCGGCCGCTGTGGGCCCGGCTCGCCGGCTCCGACCTGCTGGGCCTCGTCCTCGCCGAGGAGCACGGCGGGGCCGGCCTCGACGCCATCGCCCTGTGCCTCGTGCTGCGCGAAGCGGCGCGGGTACTGGCCCGCGTACCGCTGCTGGAACACTGCGCCACCGCCATGGCCGTCCAGGCCCACGGCAGCCCCGAACTGGCCGCCGCCCTGCTGCCCGGCGCCGGGAACGGCACGCTGGTCCTCACCGCGGCCGCGCACGGCCGCACCGGCCACGACCCCGCCGAACTCGCCGTCACCGCACGCCGCGAGGGCGCGGACTGGCTCCTGGACGGGGTGCAGACCTCCGTGGCCTGGGCCCACGGCTGCGACTGGATCGCGGTCCCCGCCCACAGCGGCGAGGGCGAGGCCGTCCTCGCGCTCCTGCCCCGCCCCACCCCGGGCCTCACGCTCGCCGACCAGTACTCCACCAGCGGCGAGCGGCTCGCCGAGGTCACCCTCGACGCGGTACGGGCACCCGCCGCCCACGTGATCGACGCCCCGGGCGCCTGGGACCGGCTCCACCAGCTGCTGGCCACCGGCACCTGCGCCCTCGCACTCGGCCTCGGCGAGGCCGCCCTCACCATGACCAGCCAGTACACCGGCAAGCGGGAGCAGTTCGGCTTCCCCGTGGCGACCTTCCAGGCCGTCGCGGTGCAGGCCGCCGACCGCTACATCGACCTGCGCGCCATGGAGGCCACCCTCTGGCAGGCCGCCTGGCGGCTCGACGCCGCGACCGGCGGGGCGGGCGGCCCGCTGCCCAGCGCCGGGGACGTCGCCGTCGCCAAGATCTGGGCCTCCGAGGGCGTACGCCGGGTCGTGCAGACCGCCCAGCACCTGCACGGCGGCTTCGGCGCGGACACCGACTACCCGCTGCACCGCTACCACGCGTGGGCCAAGCAGCTGGAACTCCAGCTCGGCCCGGCCGCCGCGCACGAGGAGGCACTGGGCGACCTGCTGGCCGCCCACCCCCTGGCCTGAGCGGCGGACTACAGCACGAAGGCCGGGTTCCCGCTGTCCGTCACCATCGGGCGCCCGGCACGGTCCCAGGCCTGCATCCCGCCGTCGATGTTCACGGCCCCGATGCCCTGGCGCACCAGGTACTGGGTGACCTGGGCGCTACGGCCGCCCACCCGGCACATCACGTACGCGGTACGGCCGTCCGCGACCGCCTCGGTGACCTCACCGAAGCGCGCCACGAAGTCGCTCATCGGGATGTGCAGCGCACCCTCGACGTGCCCGGCCGCCCATTCGTCGTCCTCACGGACGTCGAGGACGAAGCCTTCGGCGGGCACCGCGGCGGCGTCCACCGAGGGAAGCGGTCCGAGGTTCATAACAGTCGCCTTCTCTCTTCACGGATCTGGTCTGCCAACCTATCCGAAGCCCCGGCCGGGCCGGCCTCATCCGGCGCTGTACGACGCCAGCTCCGCCTCGCGCTCGGAGACCTGCGCCAGCAGCTGCTCCGCGATCTCCTCCAGCAGCCGGTCCGGGTCGTCCGGCGCCATCCGCAGCATGGCGCCGATCGCGCTGTCCTCCAGCTCCTTCGCCACCAGCGAGAGCAGCTCCTTGCGCTGGGCCAGCCACTCCAGGCGGGCGTACAGCTCCTCGCTCTCGCTCGGACCGGCCTCCTCGGGCGCCGGGCCGGCCTCCCACTCCTCGGCCAGTTCGCGCAGCAGCCGCTCCTCACCGCGCCCGTAGGCGGCGTTGACCCGGGAGATGAAGGCGTCGCGGCGCGTGCGCTCGGCCTCGTCCTGCGCCAGGTCGGGGTGGGCCTTGCGGACCAGCTCGCGGTACAGCCGCCGGACCTCCTCGGTGGGCCGCACCCGCTGCGGCGGCCGCACCGACCGGTCGGTGAGCATCGCCGCTGCGTCGTCGGAGATCCCGTCCGAGCCCAGCCAGTCGTGGAACAGCTCCTCCACCCCGGGCATCGGCATGACCAGCGAGCGGGCCTCCTGGGCCCGCCGCAGGTCCTCGGGATCACCGGTGCGCGCCGCCTTCGCCTCCGCGATCAGCGCGTCCAGCTCGTCGAGGCGGGAGTACATCGGGCCGAGCTTCTGGTGGTGCAGCCGGGAGAAGTTCTCGACCTCCACCCGGAAGGTCTCCACGGCGATCTCGAACTCGATCAGCGCCTGCTCGGCGGCCCGCACGGCGCGCTCCAGCCGCGCCTCGGGCCGCTCGTCACCGGGGACGGCGGACTCTTCGGGTGCGGTGTGTTCGGTCTGCTCGCTCACCCGCCCAGCCTACGGCCCGCCCGAGGGCATGTTTCACGTGAAACATGCCCTCGGCACCGGCCCCGCGGGGGCCGGCCGCTCAGACCCCGAACTCCGCCGCGATCCGTCCCGACCGCACCGCGGCCACCAGATCCGCGTGATCGGCCTCGCTGCGGTCGGCGTACGCCACGGCGAACGCGGCCATCGCCTCGTCCAGCTCCTCGTTCTTGCCGCAGTACCCCGCCAGCAGCCGCGGATCGGCGCTGTGCGCGTGCGCCCGCGCCAGCAGGGCACCGGTCATCCGGCCGTAGTCGTCGATCTGGTCCACGGCCAGCGCGGCCGGGTCCACGCTGCCCTTGCGGTTGCGGAACTGCCGGACCTGGTACGGGCGCCCCTCGACTGTGGTCCAGCCCAGCAGGATGTCGGAGACCACCTGCATCCGCTTCTGCCCGGCCACCACCCGGCGGCCCTCGTGCTCCTCCGCCGGCGCGTGGAAGCCCAGCCCGGGCAGGTGCGGCAGCAGCACCGACGGCCGCGCCTCCTTCACCTGGAGCACCAGCGGCTCGCCCCGGTGGTCCAGCAGCAGCACCACGTAGGAGCGGGTGCCGACACTGCCGGTGCCGACGACGCGGAAGGCCACGTCGTGGATCGCGTACCGGGCCAGCAGCGGCAGCCGGTCCCCCGACAGGGTCGCCAGGTACGGGCCCAGCGAGGCGGCCACGGCCGCGGCCTCCCCGTCCCCGACCCGCCGCAGCACCGGCAGCGCGTCCACGAAGCGTCTATGAGCGGCTCCGCCGCGGGGGCGCCCGCCGTCCACGAGGAGCTCGGTCGACTTGGCGGCGAACCGCGCGGAGGTGTTGTTCCGGGCCTTCTCCGAGACCCGCTCCAGCGTGCCGAGCAGGTCCCGGGCGTCGGTGTGGGAGACCAGCTCCTCGTCCGCGATCGCGTTCCACGCGTCGAGCGCGGGCAGCTTCGCCAGCAGCCGCATGGTGCGCCGGTAGGCGCCGACCGCGTCCCGGGCCGCCGCCAGACAGGTGTCCTCGCAGGCGCCGGCCACCCGCCCGGCGAGGATCAGGGAGGTCGCCAGCCGCTTCACGTCCCACTCCCACGGGCCGAAGACGGTCTCGTCGAAGTCGTTCAGGTCGATCACGAGCCGGCCGCGCGCGTCCCCGTACAGGCCGAAGTTGGCCGCGTGGGCGTCACCGCAGATCTGCGCGCCCACCCCGGTCACCGGACCGCCGGACAGGTCGTGCGCCATCAGCCCGGCCGCCCCGCGCAGGAAGGCGAAGGGGTTCGCGGCCATCCGGCCCACCCGTATCGGGGTCAGCTCGGCGACCCGCCCCACGTTGGACTCCTCTACCGCGCGCACCGCGTCCGGCCGCCCGGCGGGCGCCTCGAAGCGCGCGTGGGCCGCCCGCGGGACGCGCAGCCGCAGCGCCTTCCCCGCCTCCTTGGGCGAACCGCTGACGTTCCGCGGTGCGAAGCCCGCGACGCGCGGGATCCGGCCGCCGTCCCGCCCCGCGGACGGGTCCACCGCCACGCCCGCTCCGCCCGACGCCCCGGCCACCCCGCCCGCCGCCGCGTACTGCTCCGGTATCGCCACCATCCGCGCTGCCCCGCCCTGTTCGCGCCACACCGGCCGCTTCACGGCCGATCAAGTCCGGGCAGACCGTACCTACAGCCCGGCGTCCCTGGCCAGCAGGGCCGCCTGAACCCGGTTCTCGCAGCCCAGCTTCGCCAGGATCCGGCTCACGTACGTCTTCACCGTCGCCTCGCTCATGTGGAGCCTGCGCCCGGCGTCCGCGTTCGACAAGCCCTCGCCCAGCAGCGCCAGCACACCGCGCTCCCGCTCGCTCAGCTCCGCGACCCGTCGGCGGGCCTCCTCGCCGCGCCCGGCGGCCGGACCCGCGGCCAGCTGGTCGACCACGTGCCGGGTCGCCCCGGGCGAGAGGTACGCGTCCCCGGCCGCGGCCGCGCGGACGGCGCCGATCAGCTCACCCGGCGCCGAATCCTTCAGCAGGAAGCCCGCGCCGCCCTGGCTCAGCGCCCGCAGCACGTTCTCCTTCTCCCCGAAGGTGGTCAGGATCAGCGCCCGGACCGCCGGCGCGGCCCGGCCCAGCTCGCCCAGCGCCGTCAGCCCGTCCATCACCGGCATCTGGATGTCCAGCAGGACCACGTCCGGGGCGTGCGAGAGGGCCAGCTCGACCGCCTCCCGGCCGTTGGCGCCCTCGGCGACGACCTCGATGTCCGGCGCCGAGGTCAGGATCATCCTGATCCCCGCGCGGATCAGCGGCTCGTCGTCAGCGATCACCACTCTGATCACCTTGGCTGTCACCCGCACGCTCCTACTGCTCGACCTCGTACGCCTGCTTGTCGACGAGCTTGCCGTCCTTGAAGCAGAACCGGAAAACGGTGTCGTCGTCGGACCAGTCCGAAGTGCCGCTGGAGATCAGGGCCAGGCATTCCGAGCCCTCCGGCCGCGGCGGGCCCTTGCGGTCCATGCCCGCCGTCAGGACGCTGTCCCCGCTCGGCAGGCGCCCCCGCACCGACTCCTCGGACTCGCCCACGCGGACCGCGTCGTACTCCTCCTTGCTGATCATCGCCTTGCTCGCGGAGCCGACCAGCATCACCACCGCCACCCCCATCACGATGATCAACATCACCACCGCCGCCGCGACGGCGATCCCGCAGCCCATCGCCACACCCCCGGTCCGGCTGCGCAGCGGCACCGCCAGCTCGCGGTCCAGCGCGGCCCAGTCCAGCGGCGGCGCGCCCTTCAGCGCCAGCGCCCGCGCCTGCGAGCCCTGCCCGAAGTCGTCGGCGACGTCCTCGACGAGCCCGGCCGGCTCCGTCCCGTACGGCAGCACGCCCGCCACCCGGAACCCGCCGTCCTCGGTCGCCCCCGCGTGCACCATGCCGCCGACCAGCCGGGCCCGCTCCCGCAGCCCGGTCAGCCCCTGCCCGCCCGACACGACCTCGCCCGGAACCCGTCCGGTCGCCGGACCGTTGGCGATCTCCACCACCAGCGAGTCGTCCTCGTAGCGCAGCTCCACGGTGATCGGCGACCCCGGAGCGTGCTTGTAGGCATTGGTCAGCGCCTCCTGCACGATCCGGTACGCCGCGTGGTCGCAGGCGGCGACCAGCGGCCGCGGCTGCCCCGCCGTGCCCAGCCGCACGTCGGTCCCCGCGGCCCGCGCCGCCTCCACGATCCCGGCGATCCCGGCCACCCCCCGCGCGGCCGGCTGCGCCTCCTCCACCGGCGCGGGCGCCTCCACCCCGTCGCGCAGGATCCCGACGACCTCGCGCAGCTCGTGCATGGCCGCCACCGAGGCCTGCCGCAGCACCCCCACCGCCTCGCGCTGGCGGTCGGTGAGCGCGGGGTCCACCTCCAGCGCCCCCGTGTGCACCGAGATCAGCGCCAGCTGGTGGCCCAGGCTGTCGTGCATGTCCTGGGCGATCCGCTGCCGCTCCCGCAGCCTGGCCTGCCCGGCGACCATGGTCCGCTCGCGCAGCAGCCGGTCGTTGCGCTCCTGGAGCGCGCTCAGCAGGGTCCTGCGCTGGTGCCAGTAGCGGCTGGCCAGACCCGGCATGACGGTCGCCGCGAGGAACAGCAGGGTGGAGAAGGCGACCACCAGCATCGGCCGCATCTGCGCCCACTGGTCGAGCAGGGTGAGGCCGACCTCCGCGAGGAAGGCCAGCAGGAACGCGCCGAGCGCCCGGCCCACGCCGACGATGCGCCGGCCCGCGGACCAGCCCAGTACGACCGTCACGAGGAACACCCCGGGCAGCAGCGCACTGGCCGCCGCACCCACCACCAGCGTGGTGGCCGGCAGTCTCCGGCGCAGCAGCACCAGAGACACCACGGCCACGACCCCGAGGACCGTTTTCAGTCCGGAGCTGTTGCTGAGTTCGTCCACGCCGACACCGAGCAGCGCCAGCACGGCGGCGCTCGTCAGGTCCCCCGCCAGCATCCGACGCGACCAGGGTTCGGGGCCCTTCAGCCAGTCCCAGCCCGCACGCGTCCTCGCCTTGGCATCCACAGGCCCGACCCTAGACACCGGCCCCCGCCGCCCGCCGTCTTCTTTCGTCGCGTCCCGCACGACGAAAGTCGTACGGGGCCGGACATGCGAGAAGCCCCGATCCGGAGTCCGGATCGGGGCTTCCCCGATGTGGGCGAGGGGGGATTTGAACCCCCACGTCCCGAAGGACACTGGCACCTGAAGCCAGCGCGTCTGCCGTTCCGCCACTCGCCCGAGCAGCGTCCCAGTGGTTCTTCCCTTTCGGGCCGTTCCCCTGGCGACGTCGAAACATTAACACGTCGAACGGGCCGGATTGAAATCGCTTTCCCCGACCCCCCTCACGACGACCGGCACGGCCCCTCCCACTGTCCCCTCCGGGTGCGGGACACTGTCCCTGGCGCACCCCTACGATCCCTTGTGAGCACCAACACTCCTGCGCGCAGGACCGAAGGGGAACCAGCCGAATCCGCCACGCGTGGATACGATCAGTAAGCAGTACAGGGCGACAACGACGGAGGAGGTGCCCCATGGGAGTCCTGAAGCGTTTCGAGCAGCGCCTCGAAGGTCTGGTGAACGGCACCTTCGCCAAGGTGTTCAAGTCCGAGGTCCAGCCGGTGGAGATCGCCGGCGCCCTCCAGCGCGAGTGCGACAACAACGCCACGATCTGGAACCGCGAGCGGACCGTCGTACCCAACGACTTCATCGTGGAGCTCAGCGCCGGCGACTACGAGCGCCTGAGCCCCTACTCCGGTCAGCTCGGCGACGAACTCGCCGGCCTCGTACGCGACTACGCCAAGCAGCAGCGCTACAGCTTCATGGGCCCCATCAAGGTGCACCTGGAGAAGGCCGAGGACCTGGACACCGGCCTCTACCGGGTCCGCAGTCGCACCCTGGCCTCCAGCACCTCCCAGGACTCCCCCCAGGGCGCCCAGGGCGGGCAGGGCGGATACGGCTACCCGCCGGTCGGCGCCCCGCCCATGCCCCCGGGTCCGCCCGCGGGCGGACCCGGCTCGCGCCCCGGCGCCGCGCCCGCGGCTCCCGGCGCCCCGGGGGCCACGCGCCGCTGGATCGAGATCAACGGCACCCGCCACCAGATCTCGCGCCCGACACTCGTACTCGGCCGCAGCACCGAGGCCGATGTGCGGATCGACGACCCCGGCGTGTCCCGCCGGCACTGTGAGATCCGGACCGGAACACCCCCGACGATCCAGGATCTCGGGTCCACCAACGGCATCGTGGTGGACGGGCAGCACACCACCCGCGCTACGCTCCGCGACGGCTCGCGGATCGTCGTGGGCAGCACCACCATCATTTACCGGCAAGCCGAAGGGTGAAGCGGGGGCAATGTCAGAGCTGACCCTGACGGTCATGCGGTTGGGTTTCCTGGCCGTTCTGTGGCTGTTCGTCATCGTGGCCGTTCAGGTCATCCGCAGCGACCTCTTCGGTACGCGAGTCACGCAGCGCGGCTCGCGCCGCGGCGGCGCCGCCGGCGGAGCCGCGCAGCAGGCGGGACGGCAGGCCGCCCCGCCCCAGCAGCGCCAGCGCAGGGGCGCGCCGACCAAGCTCGTCGTCTCCGAGGGCACCCTCACGGGCACCACGGTCGCCCTCGCCGGCCAGACGATCACGCTGGGCCGCGCCCACGACTCGACGATCGTGCTGGACGACGACTACGCCTCCAGCCGGCATGCCAGGATCTACCCCGACCGTGACGGCCAGTGGATCGTCGAGGATCTCGGGTCCACGAACGGCACGTACCTCGACCGGACCCGGCTGACCACCCCGACGCCCATTCCGCCGGGCGCCCCGATCCGCATCGGCAAGACCGTCATCGAGCTGCGGAAGTAGTACGAGAATGAGCGAGCGGAGCGAGCGAGCCGCGGCGGTCCGTCCCACCGGGGACACGGACCCGAGCGCGCTCCCGACCGGAGGGTGGGCAGTGTGGCTCGAGACCGGTTGTACCCCGAGGCGTCGACAGGGCAGGTGCGCATGAGTCTGTCCCTGCGTTTCGCCGCCGGATCGCACAAGGGGATGATCCGCGAGGGCAACGAGGACTCCGGCTACGCCGGTCCCCGGCTCCTCGCCGTCGCCGACGGCATGGGCGGCCAGGCAGCCGGCGAGGTCGCCAGCTCCGAGGTCATCTCCTCGCTCGTCCAGCTCGACGACGACGTCCCGGGCTCCGACATCCTCACCGCCCTCGGCATCGCCGTGCAGCGCGCCAACGACCAGCTGCGCGCCATGGTCGAGGAAGACTCCCAGCTCGAAGGCATGGGCACCACGCTCACCGCCCTGCTGTGGACCGGCCAGCGCCTCGGCCTCGTGCACGTCGGCGACTCGCGCGCCTACCTGCTCCGCGACGGCGTCCTCACGCAGATCACCCAGGACCACACCTGGGTGCAGCGCCTCGTCGACGAGGGCCGGATCACCGAGGAGGAGGCGACCACCCATCCGCAGCGCTCCCTCCTCATGCGGGCGCTCGGCAGCGGCGACGTCGTGGAGCCCGACCTCTCCATCCGCGAGGTCCGGGCCGGCGACCGCTACCTGATCTGCTCCGACGGCCTGTCCGGCGTGGTCTCCCACCAGACCCTGGAAGAGACCCTCGCCGACTACCACGGCCCGCACGAGACCGTGCAGTCCCTGATCCAGCTCGCCCTGCGCGGCGGCGGTCCGGACAACATCACCTGCATCGTCGCGGACGTCCTCGACACCGACAGCGGCGACACCATGGCCGCCCAGCTGAACGACACCCCGGTCGTCGTCGGCGCGGTCGCCGAGAACCAGCACCAGCTCTTCGACGGCAACGCCATGCAGACGCCGGCCGGGCGGGCCTCCGGGCTCGGCCGCCAGGCCCCGCCGCCCGCGGGCGCCTTCGGCCCTCCCGGCAGCGGCGAAGCCCCCGGCTACGGATACCCCGACCAGGGCCAGGGCGGCGCACTGGGCAGCTTCGGCGAACCCGAGCCCTACGACGCCGACGGCAAGTACGAGGACACCTACGACCACCCGCGCAAGCGGCGCAGCAAAGGGCGCAAGTGGACCACGCGCACGCTGATCCTGCTGCTCGTGGCCGGTGTCGTCGGCGGCGGCCTGTACGCGGCGCACCGGTGGACGCAGACGCAGTACTACGTCGGCGTCAAGGGTGACCACGTCGCGCTGTACCGCGGCCTCAGCCAGAACCTGGCCTGGATCCACCTCTCGGAGGTGGAGACGGACCACCCCGAGATCGAACTGAAGTACCTCCCGCCCTTCAAGCGCAAGCAGGTCGAGGCCACGATCAGCGAGAGCAGCATCGACGGCGCGCGCAAGAAGATCGAGGAGCTCGGGGTCCAGGTCTCCGCCTGCAAGCAGGACGAGGCACGCCGCGCCTCCGAAGCCCAGGGCAACCAGACGCCCGGCCCCAGCCTGACTCCCGCGGAGCAGGCTGTCGTCGGCCAGTGCGAAAAGCAGTAGACATACGCGGGCACAGGGGGCCTGCCACACCATGAGCGTTGTCACCAACACGACCACCATCGGCGCCATCGAGGCGCCGAGCCGACGGAACACCGAGCTCCTGCTGCTCGCCTTCGCCGTGGTCATCCCGATCTTCGCCTACGCCAACGTGGGCCTGTCCATCCACGGCGAGCTGCCCCCGGGCACGCTGCTCTACGGACTCGGCTTCGCCGTGCTCGCGGGCATCGGCCACCTCGTCGTCCGGCGGTACGCCAAGTACGCCGACCCGCTGCTGCTGCCGATCGCGACGCTGCTCAACGGGCTCGGCGTCGTCCTGATCTGGCGCCTGGACCAGTCGGAGCGGCTGCAGAACCTCGCCAAGCGCAGCTTCGGCACCTTCTCGGAGTCCGCGCCGCGCCAGATGATGTACACGGGGCTGGCCCTCGCCCTGTTCGCGGTCGTGCTGCTGGTCCTCAAGGACCACCGCGTGCTCCAGCGGTTCACGTACATCTCCATGGCCGGCGCCCTGATCCTGCTGATCCTGCCCGTCATCCCGGGTCTGGGCGCGGACGTCTTCGGCGCCAAGATCTGGATCAGCGTCGGCGGCTTCTCCATCCAGCCGGGCGAGTTCGCGAAGATCGTCATCGCGATCTTCTTCGCCGGCTACCTGATGGTGAAGCGCGACGCCCTGGCCCTGGCCAGCCGCCGCTTCATGGGCCTCTACCTGCCGCGCGGCCGCGACCTCGGCCCGATCCTGATGATCTGGGCGATGAGCCTGCTCGTCCTCGTCTTCGAGAACGACCTCGGCACCTCGCTGCTGTTCTTCGGCATGTTCGTGATCATGCTGTACGTGGCCACCGAGCGGACCAGCTGGATCGTCATCGGCCTGCTCATGTCGGTCGGCGGTGCCACCGTCGTCGGCGCCACGGCCAGCCACGTCAAGGCCCGAGTCACCGCCTGGCTCGACCCCTTCGCCTGCTACTCCACGTCCGGCGCCTGCGAGCAGGTCGGCCAGTCGATCATGAGCTTCGGTTCCGGCGGGGTGCTCGGCACCGGCTGGGGCCAGGGCAACTCGGACCTGATCGGCTTCGCCGCCAACTCCGACTTCATCTTCTCCACCGTCGGCGAGGAGCTCGGCCTGACCGGTGTCATGGCCTTCCTCCTGCTCTACGGCCTGATCATCGAACGTGGTGTGCGCACCGCCCTCGCCGCCCGCGACCCCTTCGGCAAGCTGTTCGCCATCGGTCTCTCCGGCGCCTTCGCCCTGCAGATCTTCGTCGTCGCCGGCGGAGTCATGGGCCTCATCCCCCTCACCGGCATGACCATGCCCTTCCTCGCCTCCGGCGGTTCCTCCGTCCTGGCGAACTGGGTCCTCATCGCCATCCTCATCCGGATCAGCGACACCGCACGCCGACCTGCCCCGGCCCCCGCCCCGTCCCCCGACTCCGAGATGACCCAGGTGGTCCGCCCGTCATGAACAAGCCCCTGCGCCGCATCTCGCTGTTCTGCGGGCTGCTCGTCCTCGCCCTGCTGATCCGGACCAACTGGCTGCAGTACGTCCAGGCCGAGGAGCTCAGCACGCGCAAGGAGAACCGCCGGGTCCAGATCGCCCAGTACGGCACCGAACGCGGCAACATCATCGTCCAGGGCGGCCAGCCGATCACCGGGTCCGCCGTCACCGCGGGCAGCGACTACAAGTTCAAGCGGACCTACGTCGACGGCCCCCTGTGGGCGCCCGTCACCGGCTACGCCTCGCAGGCCTTCGGCTCCACCCAGCTGGAGTCCCTGGAGGACGGCATCCTCACCGGCAACGACGACCGGCTCTTCTTCGACCGCACCATCGGCATGTTCACCGGGGAGAAGAAGCGCGGCGGCAACGTCATCACCACGCTGAACCCCGCCGCCCAGAAGGCCGCCTTCGACCAGCTCGGCACCAAGAAGGGCGCGGTCGCGGCGATCGACCCCCGCACCGGCGCCATCCTGGCCCTGGTCAGCACCCCCTCGTACGACCCGTCCACCTTCGCCGGCAACTCCAAGGGCGACGAGAAGGCCTGGGTCGAGCTGAAGGACTCCGAGGACAAGAAGCTCGTCAACCGCGCCCTGCGCGAGACCTACCCGCCGGGCTCCACCTTCAAGGTGGTCACGGCCGCCGCCGCGCTGGAGAACGGCGTGGTCAGCGACATCAACGCGCCCACGGACACCCCCGAGCCGTACATCCTGCCCGGCACGAAGACCCCGATGGTCAACCACGCCGTCGGCTGCGAGAAGGCGAGCCTGAACGACGCGCTGAGGGTCTCCTGCAACTCGGTCTTCGCGAACCTGGGCGACAAGGTCGGCCGCGACAAGATGGTCGAGACGGCCCAGAAGTTCGGCTTCAACAACGACAAGATCGACACCCCGGTCCGGGCCTTCGCCAGCGTCTACGACAAGACCATGGGCCGCGACGGCAACGCGCAGAGCTCCATCGGCCAGTTCAACACCGCGGCCACCCCGCTCCAGATGGCCATGGTCACCGCCGCCATCGCCAACGACGGCAAGCTGATGAAGCCGTACATGGTCGACCAGCTCACGGCGCCCGGCCTCGACACGATCGAGAAGCACGAGCCCTCCGAGATGGGCAAGCCCCTCAGCGCGGCGAACGCGCAGAAGGTCCAGCAGATGATGGTCAACGTCGTCGAGAAGGGCACGGGAACCAAGGCCCAGATCAACGGCGTCAAGGTAGGCGGCAAGACCGGTACCGCCCAGCACGGCGAGAAGAACGCCAAGCGCCCCTACGCCTGGTTCATCTCCTACGCCGAGCTCCCCGACGGCAGCTCGCCCGTCGCCGTGGCCGTCGTGATCGAGGACAGCGCCGCCGACCGTGAGGACATCAGCGGTGGCGGCCTGGCCGCACCCGTCGCGAAGGCCGTCATGGAAGCCGTCCTGAAGAACAAGGGATGAGTACCGGAGACAGGATCCGAGCGCTCGGTACCGGTCCGATATCAGCCTGTGGTCACGAACCGATCACCGTCGATCGGCCGGTAGCCTTGCCGCGAACAGCACACCGCCGGACCACACACCGGTGCGGTCGGGACTGACGGAGAGGGCTGGAACGTTATGGAAGAGCCGCGTCGCCTCGGCGGCCGGTACGAGCTGAGCCACGTGCTCGGCCGCGGTGGCATGGCCGAGGTCTACCTCGGCCACGACACCCGGCTCGGCCGTACCGTAGCCGTCAAGACCCTGCGTGCCGACCTCGCCCGTGACCCGTCCTTCCAGGCCCGGTTCCGCCGCGAGGCCCAGTCGGCCGCCTCGCTGAACCACCCGGCGATCGTCGCCGTCTACGACACCGGCGAGGACTACGTCGACAACATCTCCATCCCGTACATCGTGATGGAGTACGTCGACGGCTCGACCCTGCGCGAGCTGCTGCACTCCGGCCGCAAGCTGCTCCCCGAGCGCACCCTCGAAATGTGCATCGGCATCCTCCAGGCGCTGGAGTACTCGCACCGCGCCGGCATCGTCCACCGGGACATCAAGCCGGCCAACGTGATGCTCACCCGGACGGGCCAGGTCAAGGTCATGGACTTCGGCATCGCCCGGGCCATGGGCGACTCCGGCATGACCATGACGCAGACGGCCGCCGTCATCGGCACCGCCCAGTACCTCTCCCCGGAGCAGGCCAAGGGCGAGCAGGTCGACGCGCGCTCCGACCTCTACTCCGCGGGCTGCCTGCTCTACGAGCTGCTGTGCGTCCGTCCCCCGTTCGTCGGCGACTCCCCGGTGGCCGTCGCGTACCAGCACGTACGCGAGGAGCCCCAGCCCCCGTCGAACTTCGACCCCGAGATCACGCCCGTGATGGACGCCATCGTCCTCAAGGCCCTGGTCAAGGACCCCGACTACCGCTACCAGTCCGCCGACGAGATGCGGGCCGACATCGAGGCCTGCCTCGAAGGCCAGCCCGTCGCCGCGACCGCCGCCATGGGCGCCGCCGGCTACGGCTACCCCGACCAGGGCGGCTACGGGCACCAGGGCTACGACCAGCCCACCACCGCCCTGCGCTCCCAGGACTCCGGCCAGACCTCGATGATGCCGCCGATGCCCCCCGGGGGCGGCGACGGCAACTACGGGTACGACAACCAGGGCCACGGCGGCTACGACCAGGGCCACGGCCGCCGCCAGCAGAAGAAGAGCCGCGTCTCGACGGTCCTGCTGGCCGTCGCCGCCGTCCTCGTCCTGGTCGGCGCGATCCTGATCGGCCGGACGATCTTCAGCAACACCGCGGACAACCGCCCGGCAGTGCCCAAGCTCGTCGGCCAGACCTTCGAGCAGGCGCAGAGCAGCGCCAAGAACATGGGCCTCGGCCTGGAGAAGGAAGCCGAGGAACCCTGCGAGGACCAGCCCAAGGGCAACGTCTGCTCGCAGAACCCGGCAGCCGGCGAGAAGGTCGACAAGGGCGCCACGGTCAAGGTGAAGGTGTCCTCGGGCGCCCCCAAGGTCGCGGTCCCCGACGTCACGCGGCTGAAGTTCGAGGACGCCGAGTCGAGCCTGAAGTCGAAGAAGTTCCAGGTCGAGAAGAAGCTCGTCGAGTCCGACACCGCCGCTCCCGGCACCGTGCTGGAGCAGAACCCCAAGAGCGGCAGCCAGGCCGAGCAGGGTTCCGTGATCACCCTCCAGGTCGCCAAGGAAGTCGCCAAGGGCGTCGTCCCGGACCTCAAGGGCATGAACAAGGCAGCCGCGACCAAGGCCCTCGCGGACGCCAAGCTGAAGCTCGGCAGCACGACCGAGGTCGACTCCCCGGGAGCCGCGCCCCAGACGGTCGTGGCGCAGCAGTACGAGCCCGGTACGCAGCTCCCCAAGGACACCCCGGTCAACGTCAGCATCTCCAAGGCGTCCTCCCAGCCGACCGTGGTCCCGCCTCTGGCCGGCCAGACCGTGTTGCAGGCCAAGAACACCCTCAAGGCGGCCAACCTGAACTTCGGTTCGGTCCTGGCCGGCCCGACGGACGACAGCGCCGTGATCATGGCCTCCGAGCCGGCCGCCTCGTCTCCGGTCCCGGCGGGCACGGTGATCAACGTCCGGACCATGGCCAACCCCAGCCAGCCGCAGGACGGCGGCCAGCAGGGCGGAGGCTGGTTCGGCGGCCTCACCGGCGGCAACCGCCGCTAGCAGGACCCGGAAGTGAAACGGGCCCGGCCCCCCTCCTGGAGGGGGGCCGGGCCCGTTTCACGTGAAACATCGCGGGGGGAAGGGGGGAACGCCCTCAGCGCAGCTCCGCCGGCTTGGTGCGCTTGTCGTCCACCTTCTCCGTCCGCACCAGCTCGCCCCAGACGATGTAGCGGTACTTCGAGGTGTAGACCGGGGTGCAGGTCGTCAGCGTGATGTAGCGGCCCGGGGCGGTCTTGCCCGACTGCTTCGGGACCGGGTTGATCACGTCCGTGTTGTACTTCGAGGTCTGGGCCAGCTCCGCGAAGACCTTGTAGACGTACCAGGTGTCCTTGGTCTCGAAGACGATCGCGTCGCCGTTCTTCACCTTGTCGATGTTGTGGAACTTCGCCCCGTGGCCGTCGCGGTGCGCGGCGAGCGCGAAGTTGCCCTTGTCGTCCCAGGGCAGCGCGGACTTCACCGGGTCCAGGTAGTACCCGGCCACGCCGTCGTTCAGGACGTCCGGCGCGGTGCCCTCCTTGACCAGCACCTCGCCGTTCTTCATCGCGGGCACGTGCAGGAAGCCGACCCCGTCCTTGGTGTCCAGGGCGCCCGGCCGCACCGGACCGCTCGCCGATGGCGAGGGGCTGCCCCAGCGCTGGCGGATCTCGTCGCCGCGCGCCGAGGCCTGCCGGTCGGCGAGGACGTTGGTCCACCAGAGCGAGTACGCCACGAACAGGCCCAGGACCAGGCCCACCGTGATCAGGAGCTCGCCCAGCAGGCTCAGGGCCCCCGCGATCACACTGCGGTCGGCGGGCGGCGGTGCGGAACGTCGTCGGTGGGCACGAGACACTGCGGGTTCGTCCTTACGGGCTGGTCATCGCGGGCGGGGCGCCCTGGTTTCGGGGGCGTTCATCGGTCATCCTGCCCCATACGATCATCCGGTAGGTGCTGGTGAACTCCGGCGTGCAGGTCGTCAGCGTGATGTAGCGGCCCGGTCCGGTGAACCCGGAGCCCTCCGGCACCGGCTTGATCACCGCCACGTTCGCCGGCGAGGTCTGCGGCAGCGACGAGGTCATCTGGTACGTGTAGTACGCGTCCCGGGTCTCCACGACGATCGCGTCACCCGGCACCAGCTGGTTGATGTAGCGGAACGGTTCCCCGTGGGTGTTGCGGTGTCCGGCGACCGCGAAGTTCCCCTGCTTGTCGGAGGGCATCGCCGTCTTCAGCGCCCCCTCGCCGTAGTGGCCGGCCATCCCCTTGTCGAGGACCTTCGCCTTGCTGATGCCCTCGGCCACCGGCACCTTCAGGTCCAGCTTCGGGATGTGCAGGATCGCGAAGCCCTGGCCGGGCTCGAAAGCGGCCACGGGCGGCGGCGCGCCCGCCCCCGGCGGGTGCTCCCAGGTCTGCTGGAGCGATCCCGCGGCCCCGTCGGCCGCCCGCTCCGCCAGGACGTTCGTGTACCAGAGCTGGTAGGTGACGAAGAGCAGCATCACCACGCCGGCGGTGATGAACAGCTCGCCGACGGCCCGGCTGAGCACCACCACCGGCCCGCCGCCCCGCGGACGGGCGCGCCTGCGGCCCCGTCCGCTCCCGCCGCGCCTGCGGGAGCGCGCGTGCGAGCGCTTCGCGGCCTCCTGCGCAGCCCTGCGCCGCGCGGCCCGGCCCTCGCTGGGCGCGGACGGCGCGACCGCCGTCACGCGACGGCCTTGCCCACCACCGGGGCCAGCCCCACCGACCGCTCGACGGCTCCGGCGTCACCGCAGCGCACGAGCCAGTTGGCGAGCATCCGGTGGCCCCACTCGGTCAGCACCGACTCGGGGTGGAACTGGACGCCCTCCACGTCGTGCTCCCGGTGCCGCAGGCCCATGATGATCCCGTCCTCGGTGCGCGCGGTCACCTCCAGCACGTCCGGCAGGGTCGCCGGCTCGGCCGCGAGCGAGTGGTAGCGGGTCGCGGTGAAGGGCGACGGCAGTCCGGCGAAGACGCCGAGCCCCTCGTGGACCACGGGCGAGGTCTTGCCGTGCAGCAGCTCGGGGGCGCGGTCGACGACGCCGCCGTAGGCGACCGCCATGGACTGCATGCCGAGGCAGACTCCGAAGACGGGTACGCCCGTGTCGGCGCAGTGCCGGACCATGTCGACGCAGACGCCCGCCTCTTCCGGCGTGCCGGGGCCGGGCGAGAGCAGGACGCCGTCGAAGCCGTCCTGTGCGTGCGCGAGCTCCACCTCGTCGTTGCGCAGCACCTCGCATTCGGCGCCGAGCTGGTAGAGGTACTGGACCAGATTGAAGACAAAGCTGTCGTAGTTGTCGACAACCAGAATGCGCGCGCTCACGGAGTGGCTCCCGATCCCTCGTCCACCGTCACATCGTTGAACGGAAGGAGCGGCTCTGCCCACGGGAACACGTACTGGAACAGCACGAACACCACCGCCAGGACCAGTACGAGGGAGATCAGCGCGCGCACCCACGCGTTGCCCGGCAGATGCCGCCAGATCCAGCCGTACATTGCGTCCGTTTCCTTCGTCGTCCACGTTCGTTGCTCGTACCGCGGGGGCGGTACCGCAACAGCCTAAGGGCCCGGGGCCCCGCGGCGGGGGTCAGCGGGGCAATCACCCGCTCCCGGCGGGCCGGGTTCCGGTGAGCTCCGCCCAGACCACCAGGCGGTGGCTGTGCCCCCACTCGGGGTCGCAGGTGGTGAGGGTGAGGTACTTGCCGGGGGTGGCGAACGGGGACCGGCGGGGCACCGGCGCGACCACCCCGGTCTCGGACGGCAGGATGCGCAGCGGCGCGGCCCGGACGGTGTAGGTGTACCAGCCGGTGGCGTCCCGGACGGTCACGGTGTCCCCGGGCCGCAGCTCGGGGATGTCCTTGAAGGGGTCGCCGTAGGTGCGCCGGTGCCCGGCCACCGCGAAGTTGCCGTCGCCGCCGGGGCGGGCGGAGCCGGTGTAGTGGCCCAGGCCCTTCTTCAGCGGTTCCGGGTCCGTGCCCTCCAGGACGGGCCTGCTCCAGTCCTTGCCGAAGCGGGGGACGTACAGCTCGGCGAAGGCCCGCCCGGGCTCGTACGGGGCCTGCGCGGGGGCCTGCGCGGTGCCGGGGGCGGGGGTGGGGGCCGCTGCCGGGGCGGACGCCGCCCAGCGGTCGCGCAGCCGGTCGCGCTCGGCCGCCGCGGCCCGGTCGGCCTTGACCCCGGTCCACAGCAGTACGTACGCCGTGAACAGGACGATCAGCGTCCCGGCGGTCAGGCACACCTCGCTGAACGTCCGTACCACCAGGCGCAGTACGACGTCAGGGCGCGGCGGACTCCAGCGGCTTCGCATAGTGGAGGTCCACTGTGCCGGAGTAGCCGGGCAGTGTCAGCCGCTTCTCCTCCTCCACTTTCCAGCCGAGCCCGTACGCGTTGACGTACAGCAGGTAGTTCTGGATGGCGGGGGAGGCGTTGATCGCCTTGCGCAGCGCGGCCGGGTCGCCGACGGCGGAGACCTTGTAGGGGGGCGAGTACACGCGGCCCTGGAGGATCAGGGTGTTGCCGACGCAGCGCACCGCGCTGGTGGCGATCAGCCGCTGGCCCATGACCTCGATGCCCTCGGCGCCGCCCAGCCACAGGGCGTTCACCACGGCCTGGAGGTCCTGCTGGTGGATCACCAGGTCGTTGGGCTGGGGTTCGGGGACGCCGGGGACGCGGGCCGTGGCGTTGGGCGGCGCGTCGTTGAGGGTGACCGTCAGGCCCCGGCCGGTGAGCTCCTCGGTGCCGGAGGCGGTGCGCAGGGCGGCCAGCTTGGCCTCCTCGGCCTTGGTGCTGCCGTTGTCGCGCTCGGCGAGGGCGTCGACCTGGTCGCGCGCGGCGGCGGCGGTCTTCTCCAGCTCGGCGTTCTTGGCGCTGCGCTCGTGGATGAGGTCGGACAGCTTCAGCAGCGAGGCGTCCGTCCGGATGTTCGTACCCTTGGAGGTGTTGAAGCTGGTGACGAAGATGAGGCCGGCGAGCGCGAAGACGGCGGCCGTCAGCAGCCGGACGGGCCTGGCCCGTCGGCGGGCACCCGTGGAGGAGTCGTCGGAATTGCTCAACGTACCCTTCTCCTTCAACGCCAGAGGTCCACTACGCTAACGGACGCCCGGGGCAGGCAAGGTCCCCAGCGCATCGACAGGAGAGCCCCTCGTGCCGAAGTCACGTATCCGCAAGAAGGACGACTACACGCCGCCGCCGGCAAGGCAGGCGCAGGCGATCAGGCTGACGAACCGCAGCTGGGTCGCCCCGGTCATGCTGGCCTTCTTCCTCATCGGACTCGCGTGGATCGTGGTCTTCTACGTGTCCGACACCCAGCTGCCGGTGGAGGCGCTGGGCAACTGGAACATCGTGGTCGGCTTCGGCTTCATCGCGGCCGGCTTCGGCGTCTCCACCCAGTGGAAGTAGTGCCCGGCACCATACCCGGATAGCCGAGCGGCGCAAGCTCTCCCCATGAGTTATCCACAGCGTCATCCACACCTGAGGAAAAGACAGAAGATCTGTGGATAACTCTGTGGAGAGTTGACGCCGGTGTGATCAGGTGAGTTCGGCCGTCCGGAGGACGACCACCACCACGGCCAGCAGGAACACCGCCGCACAGGCCGCCGTCTGGACGAACGCCCGCCTGCGGCCCGCGGCGGGCACGAGCAGGCCCAGGCCGACCAGTGCGCCGGTCACCAGGCCGCCGATGTGCGCCTGCCAGGACACCGACAGCCCGCCGAAGGGCACGAAGGTGATCAGCAGCATCAGCCCGAGCGTGACCAGCACCGGCCGCATCTCGTAGCGGAGCCGGCGGGCGAGGACCACCGTGGCGCCGAGCAGGCCGCAGACGGCGCCGGAGGCGCCCAGGGTCGGGGTGTTCGGCGCGGTCAGCAGGTAGACGAGGGCGCTGCCGCCCAGCCCGGACAGCAGGTAGAGCGCGAGGTAGCGGACGCGGCCGAGGGCCGCCTCCAGCGGACCGCCGATCACCCACAGGGCGAGCATGTTGCCGAAGATGTGCCACCACTCGACGTGCAGGAACACCGAGGTCAGCAGCCGGTGGTACTGCCCGGTGGAGATCCCCTCCACAGGTGCCCCGTAGTACTCCACGTACCGGCCGAGCAGCTCCAGGCCGATGGCGAGGCTGGGCATCGCGAGGACGGCGAGGAACACCGCCGCGTTGATCCCGATGAGGATCTTGGTGACGAGCTGGGGATCGCCGGTCACCAGCCCGCCCGCGATCGTGCGCGGGGCGTTGGCCGCGGCGGAGTGCCCGGTACCGGAACCTTCCCGGACGCACTCGGGGCACTGGAAGCCCACCGAGGCACTGATCATGCACTCGGGGCAGATGGGCCGCTCGCAGCGGGTGCAGCTGATGCCCGTGTCGCGGTCCGGGTGGCGGTAGCAGCCCGGCAGACGGTCGGTGTCCATCGGTCCCCTCGATCGGCGGCGTGACGGGGCCCGCGCCCCGCCGTTCCGGTACACATCGAGTACGGACGGGCGGGTCCCGAAGGTTCCCGCCCCGCCGTCCCTCCGGTCAGCGGCGCTCGATGGAGACCGACTGGATGATCACGTCGTCCAGCGGCCGCTCGGTGCGCGGGTTGGTGGGGCCGGAGGCGATGGCGTCGACGACCTTGCGGCTGGCCGCGTCGGTGACCTCGCCGAAGATGCTGTGCTTGCGGGTCAGCCAGGCCGTGGGGGCGACCGTGATGAAGAACTGCGAGCCGTTCGTGCCCGGGCCGGCGTTGGCCATGGCCAGCAGGTAGGGCTTGGTGAAGGCCAGGTCGGGGTGGAACTCGTCGGCGAACTGGTAGCCGGGGCCGCCGGTGCCGTTCCCGAGCGGGTCGCCGCCCTGGATCATGAAGCCGCTGATGACGCGGTGGAAGACGGTGCCGTCGTAGAGCGGGGCCGTGGTCTTCTGGCCGTCGGTGGGACGGGTCCACTCACGCTCGCCCGTGGCGAGCTCCACGAAGTTGCGCACGGTCTTCGGAGCGAAGTTCTCCAGCAGCTCGATCTCGATGTCGCCGTGGTTGGTCTTCAGGGTGGCGTAGAGCTTCTCGGCCACGGGTCTGCCTTCCATAGTCATCACTGTCGGGCCCGATCCTCGCACGGAGGGCGGAAGGCCGCGGAAATCCTCCACCCGTATGCCCTGTCGCGCATGCGCGGGCGGCGCTGCGAGGGGCATGATCCGACAAAGGGTGGAAAGGTGAACTGTGTCCGCCACCGAGGAGGAGGATCCCGTGACCCGCAAGGACAGCGTGCGCCTGGCCGCCGAGAACGCCATGGACGCCGTGAAGCACGCAGCGGAAGTGGTGGCGCCGTACGCAGAGACCGCCATGGACGCGGCCGCCCACTACGCGCACGAGGCGAACGAGCGGCTGGCGCCGAAGGTCTCCCACGCGGCCTGCCAGGCCCAGCTGCACGCGCGCGCGGCGTACGACAACCACCTTCATCCGAGGATGCAGGCGGCGCGCACGCACGTGCCCCCGAACGTGGACCGGGCCGCGGTGAAGGCCGTCCACCAGACCCGCCTCGCGGCGCGCCACGCCGCCGACTACACGGCGCCCCGGTTCGAGAGCGCCCTCGCGGCGAGCCGACCGGTGGCCGAGGAGGCCGCTTCCCGTTCGACGGCGGCCCTCGCGGCGCTGCGCGGCCAGGTCTCGGCGAAGGAGGTGCGGCGCCTGGTGCGGCGGCACGAGCGCAGGGCGCGGTGCGGCCGCTGGGTGAAGGGGGCCGCGCTGGTCGGGCTCCTGGCCGGCGGCGCCTACGTGGCGTGGAAGTGGTGGGACCAGCAGTCGAACCCGGACTGGCTGGTGGAGCCCCCGGCGGCCACCGAGCTGTCCGCGCAGGACGCCGCTCCGGCCTCCTTCGACGACGAGCTGGCGGAGAAGGAGCGCGAGTCGAACGGCGGCAAGAACGCCTGACGCCCACCGCGTGCGGGAGGGGCCCGGATCCACCCGCGGATCCGGGCCCCTCCCGCATGCCGTGCGTCGCTAGTTCGGCAGGGTCAGGACCATCCCCGGCCGGATGAGGTCCGGGTTGGAGCCGACCACGCCCCGGTTCATGGCGTAGAGCTCGCGCCAGCGGGCCTCGTTGCCGAGCTCGCGGCGGGCGATCGCGGAGAGCGAGTCGCCGGGCTTGACGGTGTACGTGCGCTTCTTCGCGGCCGGCGCGGGCTTCGGGGCCTGCTTCGGCGACACCGGGACGGCCTTGTGGGCCGCCGAGGTGGGGCTCGGAGCGGCCGGCGCCATGGGCTTGGCCACGGGCGCCGCCGCCTTGGGCGGAGCGGCGGCGGCCATCCGCTCGGCGGCCGCCTTGGTGGCGGAGGCGGCGTCCGCGTAGGAGTCCGCGTACTTGGAGCCCATGTCGGAGCCCGTCTTCGGCCCCTGCCGCTCCATCTCCCGCTTCGCCTTCTCCGCTGCCTCGTGTTCCTTCTTCTTGTCCGACTTCAGGAAATCGAAGAGTCCCATCGCGTGCGCCTCCGGCGTGCTGTTGCCCCCTGGCCTCATTGCCTCCCCCCACTGTCGTCCACCGTCAGCCGTACGGCCGGGTGACTGGGCCGTACGGGGGACCCCGGCGGCTACTGCTGCCGGGCCCGCCGGGCCGGGCGGGGGCTCTCGGCGGGCACGGCCAGCGGCCCCTCGGCGAGCCGTCCGAGGACCCGCAGCAGACACGCGCGGTCCTCCTCGGCGAGGCCGGCGAGGGCCTCCGCGTGGACCGCGTCGACGATCCGCCGGCTCTCCGCGCAGAGGGCGGCCCCCTTCTCGGTCACCGCGATGATCCGGGCCCGCCGGTCCTTGGCGGAGGGCCGGCGCTCGGCCAGTCCGGCCTTCTCCAGGGCGTCGACGGTGACGACCATCGTCGTCTTGTCCATGTCGCCGATCTCGGCGAGCTGGGCCTGTGTGCGCTCTTCCTCCTGGGCGTGCACGAGGACGCAGTGCATGCGGGCGGTCAGCCCGATCTCGCCGAGGGCCGCCGCCATCCGGGTGCGCAGGACGTGGCTGGTGCGGTCCAGGAGGAAGGACAGGTCGGGCTCGGTGCGGGTGGGTCCCATCGCAGTCATGGGTCCAGCCTAACAATTCGATCCGAAGAAAATAGTCTGCAACGAAACCATCTGCTACGGTCACACCAGTTGCCCGCCGATGGCCCGCCGCTGAACCGCCGACGACGACCGGAGACACCCATGACCACCGCAGTTACGGAATCCCCCGCCGGGGCGGCCGCTCCGGCCCGCCGTCCGCGCTCGCGCCGGACC
Organism: Streptomyces sp. NPDC004126; assembly: GCF_050275515.1. Lineage (NCBI taxonomy): Bacteria > Bacillati > Actinomycetota > Actinomycetes > Kitasatosporales > Streptomycetaceae > Streptomyces > Streptomyces sp. NPDC004126. The sequence continues at coordinate 38,158 of NZ_JBNNPF010000004.1, forward strand.
GCCCTCGCCGTGCTCTCGACGGGCATGCTGATGACCGTCCTCGACGGCAGCATCGTCACCGTGGCCATGCCGGCCATCCAGGACGACCTCGGCTTCAGCCCCGCCGGCCTCAGCTGGGTCGTCAACGCCTACCTGATCGCCTTCGGCAGCCTGCTGCTCCTCGCCGGCCGGCTCGGCGACCTGATCGGCCGCAGGCGCATGTTCCTCGCGGGCACCGCCGTCTTCACGGCCGCCTCCCTGCTCGCCGGGTTCGCCGCGTCCCCCGCCCTGCTCATAGCCGCCCGCTTCCTCCAGGGCGTGGGCAGCGCCATGGCCTCCGCCGTCAGCCTCGGGATCCTCGTCACCCTCTTCCCCGGGACCGGCGAACGCGCCAGGGCCATCGCCGTGTTCTCCTTCACCGGAGCGGCCGGGGCCTCCCTCGGGCAGGTGCTCGGCGGGGTCCTCACCGACGCCCTCGACTGGCACTGGATCTTCTTCATCAACCTGCCCATCGGCATCGCCGCCCTGCTGGCCGCCCTGCCCGCGCTCCCCGCCGACCGGGGGCTCGGACTGCGCGCCGGCGCCGACGTACCGGGCGCCCTGCTCGTCACCGCCGGCCTGATGACCGGGATCTACGCCGTCGTACGCGTCGAGGAGCACGGCTGGACCTCCGCGCACACCCTCGGCCTCGGGGCGCTCTCCCTGGCCCTGATCGCCGCCTTCGCCCTGCGCCAGGCCAGGGCCCGCACCCCGCTGATGCCCCTTCGGATCCTGCGCTCGCGCACCGTGGCCGGCGCCAACCTGGTCCAGGTGCTGATGGTGGCCGCGCTCTTCTCCTTCCAGGTCCTGGTGGCGCTCTACCTCCAGCAGGTCCAGGGCTACGGAGCCGCCGAGACCGGCCTCGCGATGCTGCCGGCCGCCCTGGCCATCGGCGGGATCTCCCTCGGCGGCGCGGCCAAGCTGATCGCCCGCTTCGGCGAGCGCCGCGTCCTGCTCACCGGCCTCGCCCTGCTGGTCGCCGGCCTCGCCCTGCTCACCCGCCTCCCGGTACGGGCCGACTACGTCACCGACCTGCTGCCCGTGATGCTGCTGGCCTCGGGCTTCGGCCTGGCCCTGCCCGCGCTCACCACCCTGGGGATGTCCGGCGCCGACGAGCGGGACGCCGGACTGGCCTCGGGCCTCTTCAACACCACGCAGCAGATCGGCATGGCCCTCGGCGTCGCCGTCCTGTCCACGCTCGCCGCCTCGCGCACCGAGGCCCTGACGGCCGCCGGGACCGCCCGGCCCGAGGCCCTCACCTCCGGCTACCACCTGGCCTTCGCCACCGGCGCCGCCCTCCTCCTGGCCGCCACCGCCCTCACGGCCACCCTCCTGCGCACCCCCCGGACCCGCTAACGCCCGAAGTGCGGGGGAGGCGAATCGGACATTGACTCCCCCCGCACTTCGATATGCTCAGCCGGTGCAAGGCCCCGCACATTTCGGGGCATCTCAGAGACGACGGGGGCAGCGGTGGACAACCAGACCACGCAGTACGTGACCGAGCTGGACCGGGGGCTCGGCGACCCGATCCGCGTCCTTCAGCTCAGCCAGACCCGCCTCATGGCCACGATGCCGTGGGGTCAGCTTTCGCGCATCGTCCCCGACCCCCGCAGGGCGGAACAGCCTCAGGCCTTCAAGTACCTCTCCGCCGGCGAGCGCGAGCAGGCAGAAGCCCGCAACGAGGTCCAGCGCGCCATCAAGTCCACCAAGAAGGCGCAGAACGCCAAGGACTATGCGAAGTACCTCGCGGAGGTCGTCCTCGGCGAACGCGACGAGCGCTGGGCCACGCCGCCGTTCGCGCTGTGGATCCCGCACCCGCTGCAGACCGTCCAGGCCCGGGGGCTGCTGGGGGCGGACACCTTCGCCTACCTGCCGTACGACGCCACCGGTGTCCTGATGGACGCCGAGACCCAGCACCTGGCGCACTTCATCCTGCGGGACGACCCGGCCGCGTACGGACTGACCGCCCAGCAGATCAACGCCCGCCTCGTGGGTGTGGAGGTCTACCACGGCCTCGACCTCGTTTCGGCGCGGCAGATCTTCCACGACCGCAACCTGCTCGGCGTGATCCCGAACAAGAACGTCGCCCTCACCTCCGACTCCTCGAACGTGGCGACGAGCATCACCCTCGACCTCCTGAAGAGCGTGCAGGTGCCTGCCCCGGGCGGCACGGGCGAGCTGGTGCCCCTGGGTGACGTCGTGTCCGTGCGGCAGCGTCAGCTCAAGGCCGCCGACACCGAGTGGATGACCCTGTCGACCCTGCGGTCGTTCGTCGTCACCGCGATCTTCGGCCGGGCCGGTTTCGAGAAGACGAGCGGACCCATCTCCGAGCTGCCGTACGGCTGCGAGCGGGAGTCGGCCACGGAGGAGATCCACCTGGTGCTCGGTCGGCTCCTGTCGACGTTCGCCGCCAGCTTCATCGACCGCAACAACACGGTCATCGCGTCCCCGGCCGTCTTCGCGGCCCTCGGGGCCGTCGCCCACCGCGCCATGTCCTGGAACGCCGGGTACGACGCGCTCACCCCGGACGAGTACATGAGGCTGCTGGCCGACGTGAAGTGGACCAGGGACCCCCACTACTGGGAGGGCACGGCCGGCAAGCAGACCGCCACGGGGGCCTTCTCACTCGCCGGCGGCGTCAAGGACAACGGCAGCAAGACGGCCGGCGCGCTCGGAGACCCTACTTCCCCCCGCTTCCAGTGGATCCGGTACGGCCGTCCGAACCTCTGAGAAGGTATCCCCGCAGATCAGAATTCAGGTCCCCGCACTTCGCTCATCAGGGAGATTGCCTGCGCCGTTCAGTTCGAGGAAGCGATCGATCCCTGATTAACAGCGGTTCGGCACATCGACACCCACAACAGCCAGTACGATGATCCTCACGCATCTCAGGGGCATCATCTGCCCCTGAGATGCTCCACTTTGGCATTTTGCCGAGGTGGAGCGTCGATTTGCCGTAAGGCAACGCAACCACGGGGGCACATGGTGGGCACGGCAGGTTGGGGGATCGTAGTCACGATCGTAGCTGCGGGCATCGGGGCATTGGCGATCTTCGTCCTGCAGCGCCGCAAGCACGATCGCGCGGACGCGGCGGAGATCAAGCCCTTCACGGACGCGGTCGACTCCGTCATCGCAGCCCGCAAGAGCGGGTCCAAGACCGAGCTGGAGTCCCTCGGCCGCCGGCTGGAGGATTTCCTGATCCGCCCTCCCAGGCCGCTGAAGCAGCTGCTCGACGCCGAAATGCAGTGCCTCACCAGCTATCGGCTCGCCCTCGCGGGCAACGCCAACCTGCCCGAGATGGACGCAGCGATCGCACTGTCCGAGGCCGCCGGCCCCTTGCGGGAGGCCAACAAAAGGCTGCGCGAGGCCGTCGTGGCCTTCTGCCGTACCCGGTGACACGGTCCCCCAGCAGAACGCAAAAATCCCCTCTGACCCGCGTTTCCGCAGGTCAGAGGGGATTTTGTTGTGGAGCCTAGGAGATTCGAACTCCTGACATCTGCCTTGCAAAGGCAGCGCTCTACCAACTGAGCTAAGGCCCCGAGCAACTGGACGCGGACGTCCCCTCGGGAGGGAGTGTCCGTTCCGCAGGACAGAGTACCCGGTGCACCCCCGCATCCCGCAAAATGATAGGGACTCCCGCCCCGCGACCACGCTCCGTAAGATGCTCGCGAGGTTCGCACCAGCGAAGGGGAGTAGGAAGAGTGGACGCAGTACAGCAGGAGGCCACGGCCAGAGCCCGGGAACTCCAGCGCAGTTGGTACGGGGAGCCGCTCGGCGCGCTGTTCCGACGGCTCATAGATGACCTCGGCCTCAACCAGGCCCGCCTCGCTGCCGTGCTCGGGCTTTCGGCGCCGATGCTGTCCCAGCTGATGAGCGGGCAGCGCGCCAAGATCGGCAACCCGGCCGTGGTCCAGCGGGTGCAGGCCCTCCAGGACCTCGCGGGCCAGGTGGCCGACGGCAGCGTCAGCGCCGCCGAGGCCACCGACCGGATGGACGAGATCAAGAACACCCAGGGCGGCTCCGTCCTCAGCAACAGCGGCCAGACCAGCACCGGTTCCGGCGCCCCCACCGTCAAGCGCGTCGTCCGCGAGATCCAGTCGCTGCTGCGCTCGGTCGCCGCCGCCGGCGACATCATCGAGGCGGCGGACACCCTCGCCCCCACCCATCCCGAACTGGCAGAGTTCCTCCGGGTCTACGGGGCGGGCCGCACCTCCGAGGCGGTGTCCCACTACGAGGCCCACCAGAACTGACACGCGCGGGTGACGGGGGACGGGCGCAGCGATGGGTGAGGTCTTCGCCGGCCGGTACGAGCTGGTCGATCCGATCGGACGGGGCGGCGCGGGCGCCGTCTGGCGGACCTGGGACCGGCGCCGCCGCAAGTACGTCGCCGCGAAGGTCCTCCTCCAGGGCGATGCCCACATGCTCCTGCGGTTCGTGCGCGAGCAGGCCCTGCGCATCGACCACCCGCACGTCCTGGCGCCCGCCAGCTGGGCGGCGGACGACGACAAGGTCCTGTTCACCATGGACCTCGTCGCCGGCGGCTCCCTGGCCCACGTGATCGGGGACTACGGGCCGCTGCCGCCCCGTTTCGTGTGCGTGCTGCTCGACCAGCTCCTGTCGGGGCTGGCGGCGGTGCACGCGGAGGGCGTCGTCCACCGCGACATCAAACCGGCCAACATCCTGATGGAGGCCACCGGAACCGGGCGGCCGCACCTGCGGCTGTCCGACTTCGGGATCTCCGTGCGCAAGGGCGAGCCCCGGCTCACGGACACCGACCGCGTCGTCGGCACCCCGGGCTACTTCGCCCCGGAACAACTGGCGGGCGCCGAGCCCGACTTCCCCGCCGACCTCTTCGCCGTCGGCCTGGTCGCCCTGTACCTCCTGCGCGGGAGCAGGCCCGACTCGCGCGCGCTGGTGGAGCAGTTCGGGGCGCACGGCACCCCGGACACCCCCGAAGGCGTCCCCGCGCCCCTGTGGGGCGTGATCTCGAACCTCCTGCACCCGGACCCCGGAAACCGGTTCCGGACCGCCACAGGGGCACGCAAGGCCCTTGCCGAGGCCGCCCAGTTGCTGCCCGACGCCGCGCCAGGCGAGGAGCCGGTGGAGGTGTTCGACCAACTCGGTCCGCTTCCGGCTGGTTTCGGCCCCCATGGGCCTGAAATCGCCTCCGCCGCAGCGCCGGTGGGTTTCGGGCCGCCGCCGGCCTCCTACGGCCCCGCGGAGCCCGCCGGGGCCCCGGAGACGAGCGGCTTCCACCTGGCCCCTCCCGCCGCCGCCCCTCCCACCGCCGCCCCGCAGGCCGCGTCCCCGGCGCCGCGGGCCGCCCGGTCCGGCGGGATCGCCCCGCCCCCGGCGAAGGTCACCGCCGGCATCCTCACCGCGGCCCTGCTGTGCTTCGCGGTCGGCGCCTGGGCCCTGACGCGGCTCTAGGACGCGGCCCGGCCGCGGCGGGCCAGCAGGATCCATCCCCCGAGTACGAGCAGCAGCACCGCCCCCGTGCCGAAGCCGGCCCCGGCCACCACCCGCATCGCCGAGGCGTCGTCCCGCGCGGCCGCCGCCTCCGGGGCGGTGAGCCCCTCCTTCGCGGCGGCCCGGTCGGCGGCGCCGACCCCGAACCCCGCGGCGGCCAGGCCCTCCTTGTACGCGGGGGCCTTGACCGGGCCGCCGGTCACGTCCATCCGCAGCGTGAGCGGCACCGGCGTCGCGTCCTCGGTGAACTCCCCGACCTTCCCGCCCAGGGTGACGGCGATGTAGTACCAGCCCGCGACCCGGACCGGCTCCACCTCGCGCACGCTGGAGAAACGGTTCTCGTAGGCCACCGGCGCGGTCTTCGGCAGCGTCACCGCCGCCTGCCTCCCGTCGTACGAGGTGCCCTCCGCGTCCACGGGCCCCCGGTACGGGCTGTACAGCGCGACGGTGAGCCCGTCGGGGGCGGAGCCGTAGTCCTTGGTCATCCGCGCCTTGGCCACCTCGGCGCCGATCCCCAGCTGCTGCCCCCAGTCCAGCGGCACCCGGTAGAACCGGGTCTGGCCGGGCCGCAGGCCGTCGCGCCACACCCCGGGGCCCAGGGCGCGCGCGTCGTTGAAGCCGGTGCCTCCGGTACGGGCCACCGGGTCCGTGCCCGGCAGGGCCGGGGAGGCCGAGGGCCGGACGCTGGGCGCGGCGGCGGGGGCGGTGCCGGCGGCCGGGGCCGGCTCGCGCATCACGAGGAGCTCCACCGGCCATGCCGCCCGGTCGGAGTCCTTGCCCGCGGTCCGGGTGACCTTCGCGTAGTACGTGCCCGCGCCCTGGCACTCGGCGTCCTCCGCCAGCCTCCGCTGGCCCACCGCGCCGAGCGGGACCGGGTCGTGACCGAAGGACGCCCGGCCGGGGTTGCCGGGGCAGGCCCGGCCGCCGCTGGTCATGACCTCGACCTCCAGGTCGTCCCCGTAGCCGGCCTTGGCGCCCGCGGGCGGCCGCAGCACGGCGGAGACGTAGACGGTCGAGGCGTCGTCGAGGCCGAGCCGGTAGACCCGCTCGCCCGGGGCGAGGGTGTCCTCGTAGGGCGTGCCGGCCTCCAGCAGCGGGGCGTCCGCCGTCGAGGGCGCGCCCCGCACCGGCTCGGCACCGTCCGCGGGCCGGTACTCCGGCAGTGCCCCGCCCGGCCCGGAGACCGCCGCCGGCGACCCTCCCGTCGGCCCTCCCGTCGGCCCGGCGGCCGGGACCGCGTACGCCGCCCCGGGCAGCCACGCCGAGAGGGCCAGCAGCCCCAGGGCCGCCGCCCCGGCCGGCGCCGTCCGGCGCCCGTGGCGCACCCGATCCATCACACCCACCCCGAATTCGCTACAGCAACTAAAATCTTTGCGTAACAGAACTTCCTGCGGCCGGACTTGTCGCCGGAACAGCACGAAGCCCCGGCAGCAGCGGCAGCCGGGGCTTCATGGAATCAATCGTGGGGCTCACACACCGGAACCAGAGGGCACGGAGTCGGTTGCCTCCGTCCACAGGTCCTGCTCGGCACGGTCCGCCTGGATCTGGCGGTACACGAGGAGCCCGCCGATGGCGGCCAGGGCGACCAGGAGCAGCTTCTTCACGGCGCGACCTCGTCTTTCGTAGACGTTGGGGACTTCTGGCCGCCAACAATACACACCGACCGATACCGATCGGTTACCTGGGACCAACCCGGACGGCCCAACGAAGAAGACCCCCAGGCCTTGGCCTGGGGGTCTTCTTCACTGTGGGGCTAACAGGATTTGAACCTGTGGCCTCATCCTTATCAGGGATGCGCTCTAACCAACTGAGCTATAGCCCCTCCGCGCCTGCGCGCTGACTCCTGAAGATTAGCGCACAGACGCAGTGGAACCCAAATCCGCTCCTGAGGGGCTTTCCCGCAGGTCAGTCAGCCGGTCATTCGTCCTCGGCGAGCGTGAGCTCCACGCCGCCCACGAAGCCCGCCGACAGGTTGTAGATGAACGAACCCAGCGTCGCCAGAGCCGTCATCAGCACCACGTCGATCACCGCGATCACCGAGGTGAAGATCAGCACGCGCGGCAGCGACAGGAACGACTGGAGGTCGAACCCGTTGCCCTCGTTCGAGCCGGTCGCCTCGCTGATGGTGCCGCCGACGGTCGAGAAGATGCCCATGGCGTCCATGACCATCCACAGCACCGCCGCCGCGACGACGGTGCACAGGCCCAGCGCGATCGACAGCAGGAAGCTGACCTTCATCACGGACCACGGGTCGGCCTTGGCCACCCGCAGCCGCGCCTTGCGCGTCCTGGGGGCCGTACGGACCCCCGGGACGGCCCCGCGCTGCGCACCCGGGCCCGTGGGCGCCGCGTAGGCCTGCGGGGGCTTCTGGGGCTGCCCGGCCCGCTCCTTGGCCGGCCCCTTGGGCTGGTCCTTGGCGGGCTGCTCCTTGGCCGGCGCCTTGGTCGGCACCTTGGCCTGGTCCTTGGCGCCGGTCTGGTCCTTGGCAGCCTGTTCCTTGGCCTGCTCCTTGACCGGCTCCTTCGCCTTCGGCTGCGTCTTGGTCTGCGCCGCCGGCTTGGGTTCCGGTTCTCGGGTGTCCGTCACGGTTCCCCCCTGGGAGTCCGCGGCGGGGCCACGGGCACCGTTCGCTCCAGTCTTGGCCGGTCCGGCGCCCGTGGCTCCACTCACGACTTACTCCTCGTGCTCCCCGACCGAGGGCTCCGTGCCCTCGGCCGCCCCGGCGGCCGGTGCGTCGGCCGCCGCGGCCTCGATCTCTGACTCGATCTCGTCGGCCTCGTCAGCTTCCTGACCGGCCTCGGCGTTACGAGCGATACCGACCACGGCATCGCGCTTGCCCAGGTTGATCAGCTGGACGCCCATGGTGTCACGGCCGGTCTCCCTGACTTCGTTGACGCGCGTGCGGATCACACCACCGCCGAGCGTGATGGCGAGGATCTCATCCGACTCGTCGACCACCAACGCGCCGACCAGCGAACCGCGGTCCTCGACGATCTTCGCCGCCTTGATGCCCAGACCGCCACGGCCCTGGACCCGGTACTCGTCCACCGCCGTCCGCTTCGCGTAGCCGCCGTCGGTGGCGGTGAAGACGAACGTACCCGGCCGGACAACGCTCATCGACAGCAGTTCGTCACCCTCGCGGAAGCTCATGCCCTTCACACCGGAAGTGGCACGGCCCATCGGGCGCAGCGCGTCGTCCGTCGCCGTAAAGCGGATGGACTGCGCCTTCTTGCTGATGAGCAGCAGGTCGTCCTCGGCGGACACCAGCTCGGCACCGATCAGCTCGTCGTCGCCGCCGTCCTCGGTCTCCCGGAGGTTGATGGCGATGACGCCGCCCGAACGCGGGGAGTCGTAGTCCTTGAGCGCCGTCTTCTTCACCAGGCCGCCCTTGGTGGCCAGGATCAGGTAGGGCGCCGCCTCGTAGTCGCGGATCGCGAGGATCTGGGCGATCTTCTCGTCCGGCTGGAAGGCCAGCAGGTTCGCCACGTGCTGCCCGCGGGCGTCGCGGCCGGCGTCCGGGAGCTCGTACGCCTTGGACCGGTAGACGCGGCCCTTGTTCGTGAAGAACAGCAGCCAGTGGTGCGTGGTGGAGACGAAGAAGTGGTCGACCAGGTCGTCCTGCTTCAGCTTCGTGCCGCGCACGCCCTTGCCGCCGCGCTTCTGCGAGCGGTAGTCCTCGGTCTTGGTGCGCTTGACGTAGCCGCCGTGCGTGATGGTGACGACGATGTCCTCTTCGGCGATCAGGTCCTCGATGGACATGTCACCGTCGAAGGGCACCAGCTTGGAGCGCCGGTCGTCGCCGTACTTCTCGACGATCGCGGCCAGTTCCTCGCTGACGATCGAGCGCTGCTTCTCCGGCGAGGCCAGGATCGCGTTGTACTCGTTGATCTTCGCCTGGAGTTCGTCGTGCTCGGCGACGATCTTCTGGCGCTCCAGGGCCGCCAGGCGGCGCAGCTGCATCTCCAGGATCGCGTTCGCCTGGATCTCGTCGATCTCCAGGAGGCCCATCAGGCCCTCGCGCGCGATCTCGACCGTGTTGCTGCGCCGGATGAGGGCGATGACCTCGTCGATGGCGTCCAGCGCCTTGAGCAGGCCGCGCAGGATGTGGGCCCGCTCCTCCGCCTTGCGCAGGCGGAAGCGCGTACGGCGGACGATGACCTCGATCTGGTGCTGCACCCAGTGGCGGATGAACGCGTCGATCGACAGGGTGCGCGGCACCCCGTCCACCAGCGCCAGCATGTTCGCGCCGAAGTTCGTCTGCAGGTCGGTGTGCTTGTAGAGGTTGTTCAGCACCACCTTGGCGACGGCGTCGCGCTTGAGCACGATCACCAGGCGCTGGCCGGTCCGGGACGAGGTCTCGTCGCGGACGTCGGCGATGCCGCCGATCTTGCCGTCCTTGACCAGGTCGGCAATCTTCTGCGCCAGGTTGTCCGGGTTGGTCTGGTACGGGAGCTCCGTGACCACCAGGCACTGGCGGTTCTGGATCTCCTCGACCTCGACCACCGCGCGCATCGTGATGGAGCCGCGACCGGTCCGGTACGCCTCCTCGATGCCCTTGCGGCCCACGACGAGGGCGCCGGTCGGGAAGTCCGGGCCCTTGATGCGCTCGATGAGCGCGTCCTGGAGCTCCTCGTGCGAGGCCTCCGGGTGCTCCAGCGCCCACTGGGCGCCGGCCGCGACCTCGCGCAGGTTGTGCGGCGGGATGTTGGTGGCCATGCCGACGGCGATACCGGCGGAGCCGTTGACCAGCAGGTTCGGGAACCGCGCCGGCAGGACGGTGGGCTCCTGGTTGCGGCCGTCGTAGTTGTCCTGGAAGTCGACGGTCTCCTCGTCGATGTCCCGGAGCATCTCCATGGCCAGCGGCATGAGCTTGCACTCGGTGTAGCGCATGGCGGCCGCCGGGTCGTTGCCCGGGGAGCCGAAGTTGCCGTTGGAGTCCACCAGCGGCATGCGCATCGACCACGGCTGGGCCAGGCGGACCAGGGCGTCGTAGATGGAGCTGTCACCGTGCGGGTGGTACGTGCCCATGACGTCGCCGACGACGCGGGCGCACTTGTAGAAGCCCTTCTCGGGCCGGTAGCCGCCGTCGTACATCGCGTACAGCACACGACGGTGGACGGGCTTGAGGCCGTCGCGCACGTCGGGCAGGGCGCGGGAGACGATGACGGACATCGCGTAGTCGAGGTAGGAGCGCTGCATCTCCGTCTCGAGCCCGACGGGCTCGATGCGCAGCACGGGCTGCTCCTCCGCGGAATTCTCGGCGGTGGGGGTGGTTTCGTCGGCCATTGCTGGTCAGGAATCCTTTCAGGCGGCGGTCAGCGGAGGCCGACTCAGATGTCGAGGAAGCGGACGTCCTTGGCGTTGCGCTGGATGAAGGAGCGCCGCGCCTCGACGTCCTCACCCATCAGCACCGAGAACAGGTCGTCGGCCTGCGCCGCGTCGTCCAGCGTGACCTGGCCGAGCACGCGGTGGTCCACGTCCATGGTGGTGACGCGCAGCTCCTCGGCGTTCATCTCGCCCAGACCCTTGAAGCGCTGGATCGAGTCTTCCTTGATGCGCTTGCCGTTCTGCTTGCCGAGCTCGACCAGGGCGTCGCGCTCGCGGTCCGAGTACGCGTACTCGAAGTCGTCGCGGCCCCACTTGATCTTGTAGAGCGGCGGACGGGACAGGTACACGTGACCGGCCTCGACCAGCGGGCGCATGAAGCGGAACAGGAAGGTCAGCAGCAGGGTGTTGATGTGCTGGCCGTCGACGTCGGCGTCCGCCATCAGGATGATCTTGTGATAGCGGAGCTTCTCGATGTCGAAGTCCTCGTGCACACCGGTGCCGAAGGCGCTGATCAGCGCCTGGACCTCGGTGTTCTGGAGGATCTTGTCGATACGGGCCTTCTCGACGTTCAGGATCTTGCCGCGGATGGGCAGGATGGCCTGGTACATCGGGTTGCGGCCGGACTTCGCGGAGCCGCCGGCGGAGTCGCCCTCGACGATGAAGATCTCGCACTTGGTCGGGTCGTTCGACTGGCAGTCGGACAGCTTGCCCGGCAGCGAGGCGCTCTCCAGCAGGCCCTTGCGGCGGGTCAGGTCACGGGCCTTGCGGGCCGCGACGCGCGCCGTGGCCGCCTGGATGGCCTTGCGGACGATGTCCGCGGCCTCGACCGGGTTGCGGTCGAACCAGTCGCTCAGGTGCTCGTGGACGACCTTCTGCACGAAGGTCTTGGCCTCCGTGTTGCCCAGCTTGGTCTTGGTCTGGCCCTCGAACTGGGGCTCGCCCAGCTTGACCGAGATGATCGCCGTCAGACCCTCGCGGATGTCCTCGCCGGCGAGGTTGTCGTCCTTCTCGCGGAGCAGCTTCTTGTCGCGCGCGTAGCGGTTGACCAGGCCGGTCAGCGCCGCGCGGAAGCCCTCTTCGTGGGTGCCGCCCTCGTGCGTGTGGATCGTGTTCGCGAAGGAGTAGACACCCTCGCTGTACTGCGAGTTCCACTGCATCGCGATCTCGACCGAGAGCATCCGCTCCTTGTCCTCGGACTCGACGTCGATGACGGTCGGGTGGATCAGCTCGCCCTTGCGCGAGTTGAGGTACTTCACGAAGTCGACGATGCCGCCCTCGTAGAAGTACTTCACCGTGCGCGCCTGCGGCTCGGCCGTGTCCGCGTCCGGGTCGTCCGCGCCCGCCGTGGCCTTCGCCGACTCGCGCTCGTCGGTCAGCGTCAGGGTCAGGCCCTTGTTGAGGAAGGCCATCTCCTGGAAGCGCCGCGACAGCGTCTCGAAGGAGTACTCGGTGGTCTCGAAGATGTCGCCGTCGGCCCAGAACGTCACCGACGTACCGGTCTCGCCGGTCTCCTCGTTCTTGGCCAGCGGGGCCGTCGGCACGCCCAGCTTGTAGTCCTGGGTCCAGCGGTGGCCGTCCGTCTTGACCTCGACCGCGACCTTGGTCGACAGGGCGTTCACGACGGACACGCCGACGCCGTGCAGACCGCCGGAGACGGCGTAGCCGCCGCCGCCGAACTTGCCGCCCGCGTGCAGGACGGTCAGGACGACCTCGACGGCCGGCTTGCCCTCGGACGGCACGATGCCGACCGGGATGCCTCGGCCGTTGTCGACCACGCGCACCCCGCCGTCGGCGAGGATCGTCACGTCGATGGTGTCCGCGTGTCCGGCCAGCGCCTCGTCGACCGAGTTGTCGACGACCTCGTAGACGAGGTGGTGCAGACCACGCTCGCCCGTCGAGCCGATGTACATACCCGGCCGCTTGCGCACTGCGTCCAGGCCCTCGAGGACCTGGATCGCACTGGCGTCGTAATTCTTCTCGTTGGAGTCGCCGGAATCGGCCACGAAGCGCCCTTTCTGGCACAGCGCAGCCCGTACTCCGGACCAGCGTGTGCGCCGGCGGGAGCGGCCGCGTCGATCTGCGTTGTCTGCGTTGTCGTGCTGTCCCCCGCGGATCGGGCGGGATTGCTTCCAGTCTACCGGTACCACTGACACGAATGGGGGTTTGCCGGTGCCTGAGTCCGCATGTGCCGCCCTGAACCTCCTCTCCGAGACTCCCCATATTCGGGGAGGGGCTCAAAGAGGCTCACGCGGGCGTCCAGCGCTTCGGCCTGTCAACCTTCCACTACCGTGAGGGACGCCACCCGCGCCGGGCATGCCGGGGCGCTCCGCCCCGGCCCTCGAAGGGGGCTCCGAGGGGCCCGCCGGAGGCCTCCCCAGGACCCGTCACGGGCCCTGCGCAGGCCGTGCGGGGCCCTCGCCCCGGCCGTCGCCGCTGGCCGGAACCCGTACGGTCGCGGAACCGGCCGGCGGGCCGGAACCCGGTCAGCCGTAGGTGTCGCCGGGCCCGGTGCTGCCGGGGGCCCGCCACGGCCCGTACCGCTTGGGGCGGCCGCCCGGTCCCTGCACCTTGATCAGCCGGACCGTGCCCTGTCCCAGTTCCGCGTTCAGCCGCGCCACCAGCTGCGGGGCCAGCAGCTTCAGCTGCGCGGCCCAGGCCGAGGAATCGCACCGCACGAGGAGTTCACGCTCCTCGTAGCGCTCCGGTTCACAGTGCGCCGCGATCTCCGGGCCGACGATCTCCGCCCAGCGCTCCATCACCCCGGCGACCGCGATCGGCATCTCCCAGCCGCGCTCGGTCCGCAGCCGGTCCAGGGCCGCCATCAGCGGCATCGGGTCCCGGCCGTCGGCACGGGCCCCGGAGCGCAGCCCGGGCTGCTGCTGGCGCTTCTTCCCGCCCACCGCGTTGCCCCGCGCGCGGGCCTGCTCGCGCGCGGCCGCGAGGGCCTGGCGGGCCAGGTCCACCCCGGAGGGCTCCGGAGCCTTGCGCTCGTGCCGCTCGCCGTCGTTCACAGCCGGGTCACCTCACCGCCGGACACCCCGAAGCGGGTGCCCGTCAGCACGCCCGGGACGTCGTCGTCCACCGCCGCCGTCACCAGTACCTGTTCGCCGCCGGACACCAGTTCCGCGAGCCGCTCGCGGCGGCGCGCGTCCAGCTCCGCGAAGACGTCGTCGAGGATCAGCACCGGCTCCGCCCCCTCCGAGCGCAGCAGCTCGTACGAGGCCAGGCGCAGGGCCAGCGCGTACGACCAGGACTCGCCGTGGCTGGCGTACCCCTTCGCGGGGAGCTCGCCGAGGCGCAGCAGGAGGTCGTCGCGGTGCGGGCCGGCCAGGGTCACCCCGCGCTCGATCTCCTGCTTGCGGACCTGGGACAGGGCGGCGAGCAGGACCTCGTAGAGCTCCTCGCGGGTGCGGGCGGCGCCGCTGTCGACCGGGTCGCCGGCGGAGGACCTGTACGCCAGCCCGAGCGGGCCGCCGCCGGGCGCGAGCTGCTCGTACGCCTTGTCGGCGAGCGGCAGCAGGGTGGCGATCAGGTCCAGGCGCTGGGCGAGGAGCTCGGCGCCGGCGCGGGCGAGGTGCTGGTCCCAGACGTCGAGGGTGGACAGGTCCATGGAGCGGCCGCCGTGGCGGCGGGCCATCGCGGCGGACTTCAGGAGGGTGTTGCGCTGCTTGAGGACGCGCTCGTAGTCGGAGCGGACCGCCGCCATCCGCGGGGAGCGGGCCGTCACGATCTCGTCGAGGAAGCGGCGCCGCTCGCCGGGGTCGCCCTTGACCAGGGCGAGGTCCTCCGGGGCGAACAGCACCGTGCGTACGATCCCCAGCACGTCGCGGGGTCTGACCTGCGAGGACCGGTTGATGCGGGCGCGGTTGGCGCGGCCCGGGTTCAGTTCGAGCTCGACCAGCTGCTGCCGTTCGCCCTGGGTGACGGCGGCGCGGATGACCGCCCGGTCGGCGCCCATGCGGACGAGCGGGGCGTCCGAGGAGACGCGGTGGCTGCCCAGGGTGGCCAGGTAGCCGATGGCCTCGACGAGGTTCGTCTTGCCCTGGCCGTTGGGGCCCACGAAAGCCGTGACGCCCGGGGCGAGGGGAACCTCGGCCCGGGCGTACGAGCGGAAGTCGGCCAACGAGAGATGCGATACGTGCATTCGGCGCCGACCTCCCCCGGCTTCCTGCTGTGCTCTGTGCTGCGGTGTTGCTGTGTCGCTGTGGAGCGGTGTCGCTGTGGAGCGCTCGCTCCTTTCGACTACTTCTTCTCGACCGCGTGGCCGCCGAACTGGTTGCGCAGCGCGGCGATCATCTTCATCTGCGGCGAGTCGTCCTGGCGGGACGCGAACCGGGCGAACAGCGAGGCGGTGATCGCCGGCAGCGGGACGGCGTTGTCGATGGCCGCCTCGACGGTCCAGCGGCCCTCGCCCGAGTCCTGGGCGAAGCCCTTGAGCTGGTCGAGGTGCTCGTCCTCGTCCAGCGCGTTGACGGCGAGGTCCAGCAGCCAGGAACGGATGACCGTGCCCTCCTGCCAGGACCGGAAGACCTCGCGGACGTCGGTGACCGAGTCGACCTTCTCCAGGAGCTCCCAGCCCTCGGCGTAGGCCTGCATCATGGCGTACTCGATGCCGTTGTGGACCATCTTCGCGAAGTGGCCCGCGCCGACCTTGCCGGCGTGCACGGAGCCGAAGTCGCCCTCGGGCTTGAGGGCGTCGAAGATCGGCTGGACCACGGCGACGTCCTTCTCGTCGCCGCCGTACATCAGCGCGTAGCCGTTCTCCAGGCCCCAGACGCCGCCGGAGACGCCGCAGTCGACGAAGCCGATGCCCTTGGCCTTCAGTTCCTCGGCGTGCTTCTCGTCGTCGGTCCAGCGCGAGTTGCCGCCGTCGACGACGATGTCGCCGGGGGAGAGCAGCTCGGCCAGCTCGTCGACGGTGGACTGCGTCGCGGCCCCGGCCGGGACCATCACCCACACGACGCGGGGGGACTGCAGGCTGTCCACAAGCTCCTGCAGGCTGTGGACATCGGCGAGGTCCGGGTTGCGGTCGTATCCGATGACGGTGTGGCCTGCGCGGCGGATGCGCTCGCGCATGTTGCCGCCCATCTTGCCGAGACCGACGAGACCGAGCTCCATCAGGTGGGTTCCTTAAGCGTTGGGGCCGTCTGTACGGGGCTTCCCCGGTACCGGTGGGTTCCGGTCGTTTTTCCTGGGTCGCCCGCCGGGTCCGAGCCTACGCCGGGCCATGGCTCCGGGCCGCTCCGGACGGCGCCGGGCCCGGCACTCGCGGCTGCGAGACCGGGCCCGGGGCCGGTGTACGGCGGGAACGGGTCAGCCGGAGAGGCGGACCGGCATGATCAGGTACTTGTAGGCCTCGTCGGCCTCCGCGTCCACCGCGGGCCGACCGCTGAGCAGCGCCGGCTTGGTGGACGTGGTGAAGCTGAGCTGGGCGGCGGGCGAGTCGATGGCGCTCAGGCCGTCCAGCAGGAAGGTGGGGTTGAAGGCGATCGAGATGTCGTCGCCCTCCAGGTTCGCGTCGACGCGTTCCACAGCCTGTGCATCGTCGCTGGAGCCCGCTTCCAGGATCAGCACGCCCTGCTCGAAGCTGAGGCGGACCGGCGTGTTGCGCTCGGCGACCAGGGCCACGCGCTTGACGGCCTCGACGAACGGGGCGGTCTCGATCACGGCGACGGAGTTGAACTCCGTCGGGAAGAGGGTGCGGTACTTCGGCAGGTCGCCTTCGAGCAGGCGGGTGGTGGTGCGGCGGCCCGCGCCCTCGAAGCCGATCAGGCCCTCGCCCTGGCCGGAGCCGGAGAGCGCCAGGGTGACGGTGTCGCCGCTGGTGAGGGACTTGGCGGTGTCCAGGAGGGTCTTGGCGGGCACCAGGGCCACGGCCGAGGCCTCCGGGTTCTCCGGCTTCCACAGGAACTCGCGGACCGCGAAGCGGTAGCGGTCGGTGGAGGCCAGGGTGACGCGGTCGCCCTCGATCTCGATGCGGACACCGGTCAGCACGGGCAGCGTGTCGTCACGGCCGGCGGCGATGGCGACCTGCGCGGCGGCGGAGGCGAAGACCTCGCCGGGCACGGTGCCGGTCGCGGTCGGCATCTGCGGGAGCGCCGGGTACTCCTCCACAGGCAGGGTGTGGAGTGTGAACCGCGAGGAGCCGCAGACCACGGTCGCCCGTACACCGTCTGTGGAAATCTCCACCGGGCGGTTGGGGAGGGCGCGGCAGATGTCGGCGAGGAGCCGGCCGGAGACGAGGACGGTGCCGTCCTCCTCCACGTCCGCCTCGACGGAGACGCGGGCCGAGACCTCGTAGTCGAAGCCGGAGAGGGACAGGGTGCCCTCCTCGGCCTTCAGCAGCAGGCCCGCGAGTACGGGCACCGGCGGCCGGGCCGGGAGGCTGCGTGCAGCCCAGGCCACCGCCTCCGCGAGTACGTCGCGCTCCACCCGGATCTTCACCGGAACCGCCTCCTGCTGTTGCTCGCTCGTCTGCCGGCCTTCGTCGTCGGCCCGTCGATGCCTCGACCGATGCCGGGGACCAGTCTGACGTACGGCGCCGACAGCCGTCGCGGCTGGCGGTCAAGTCGGGAGCGAGGCGGCGGGACGGCCGTCCGGCGAGTTGTGCACAGGACCCGCTTGAAAACCGAAACCGGCCTAACTCTCCATGGGGGTAGTAGTAGGGCCTGTGGAAACGGTGGATAAGCCCGTTCTCGCAGGTCAACCCGCATTTTTTATCCCCACACCCTGTGGGTGGGACCGGTGGACAACCCGGGGTGTCTGTGGAGAACGGAAAGTTCTGCACAGGCCGTCCCCAGGTGACCCTCACTACTCCACAGGTGTGTCCCCAGCTTTTCCCCAGAAGTCCACAGACCAAACGTCGACATCCGTGTGACCGCTTTCACTCGGGGCGGTGACCGGGGGTGTGCTGTTGCCGAACAGTGGACAACGGTGTGGAGAACCGTCGGGAACCTGTGCACAGGATGCGGGAACCTGTGGGTCTGCGGTGGACAGAGGAGTGGATGAGCCTGTGGATGATTTTTCTGTCCACAGGCTGTGGATGACGCTTGCTCACAATTCCACAGGGGTCTGACCTGCCCTGATGGTTCCTCAACAGCCACCCCTGTGGACAGATTGTGGGCGATGGGGACTGTCCTCAGGCTGTGGACGGAAGAAAACCGGGGAATCTGTGGATGACGGGCCCTCCCGGGGGCGCATTCGAACAGAGCAGGGGCGCACGGACGAAGAAGGGCGCCCCCGGTTCGATCCGGAAGCGCCCTGTCGTGAGGTTTGAGGGACCGCCAGCCGGCCCCCGCGGGGCCCGCGTCAGCCGTTCTTGATGCGGTTGGTGAGCTCCGTGACCTGGTTGTAGATGGAGCGCCGTTCCGCCATCAGGGCGCGGATCTTGCGGTCCGCGTGCATGACGGTGGTGTGGTCCCGCCCGCCGAACTGGGCGCCGATCTTCGGCAGCGACAGGTCGGTGAGCTCCCGGCACAGGTACATGGCGATCTGCCGGGCGGTGACGAGGACCCGGCTGCGCGAGGAGCCGCACAGGTCGTCCACGGTCAGCCCGAAGTAGTCGGCGGTGGCCGCCATGATGTCGGACGCGGTGATCTCGGGCGCGCTGTCCTCGCCGCCCGGGATCAGGTTCTTGAGGACGTCCTCGGTGAGTCCGAGGTCCACCGGCTGCCGGTTCAGGCTCGCGAAGGCGGTGACGCGGATCAGCGCCCCCTCCAGCTCGCGGATGTTGCGCGAGATGCGGGAGGCGATGAACTCCAGTACCTCCGGCGGGGCGTTGAGCTGCTCCTGGACGGCCTTCTTGCGCAGGATCGCGATGCGCGTCTCCAGCTCGGGCGGCTGGACGTCGGTGATCAGGCCCCACTCGAAGCGGTTGCGGAGCCGGTCCTCCAGGGTGACGAGCTGCTTGGGCGGCCGGTCGGAGGAGAGGACGATCTGCTTGTTGGCGTTGTGGAGCGTGTTGAAGGTGTGGAAGAACTCCTCCTGCGTCGACTCCTTGCTCGCGAGGAACTGGATGTCGTCGACGAGCAGGATGTCCATCTCCCGGTACCGCTTGCGGAAGGCGTCGCCCTTGCCGTCGCGGATGGAGTTGATGAACTCGTTGGTGAACTCCTCCGAGCTCACGTACCGCACGCGGGTGCCGGGGTAGAGGCTCCGCGCGTAGTGCCCGATGGCGTGCAGCAGGTGCGTCTTGCCGAGGCCCGACTCCCCATAGACGAAGAGGGGGTTGTACGCCTTCGCCGGCGCCTCGGCGACGGCCACCGCGGCGGCGTGCGCGAAGCGGTTGGAGGCACCGATGACGAAGGTGTCGAAGAGGTACTTGGGGTTCAGCCGGGCGGTCGGCTCCAGCGGGCCCGAGGTGGAGCCGCCGGACGGCGCCGACGGCGGGGGCGCGGGCGTCGGCCGGCCGGGCGCGGGGCGCGGGGACGGCTGCTCGTACTGCTGCGGCTCGTAGCCCTGGGGCTCGTACGGCTGGGACTCGTACGACGGGGAGTCGTACTTCTGGGGCTCGTACTTCTGGGGTTCGTAGGAAGAGGAGGGCTCGTAACCGGGCTGCTCGTACTTCTGCTGCTCGTAGCCGCCCTGGTCGTACCCGCCGGGCTCGGACTGCTGGAGGTAGCCGGGCTGCGGGGTGGCGTAGGGGTCGCGCTCGGGGAAGCCGCCGAGGCGCTGCTGCTGCCAGCCGTACTCGTCCTGGCCGCCGCGGGGCCAGGAGCCGGGCTCCTGGCGCGGCTGCTGGTACTCGGGGTAGGCGGGGCGCGCGGTGGGGAGCTGGTCCTCGCCGGGGCCGGCGCCGGGGCGCTGGCCGCCGTACGGCTCGTAGCCCTCGCGCGGGGAGGGGGCGGGCGGGGCCGGCGGCGCGGGCTCGCCCGCGGAGTCGTCCACGGTGATCGCGATCCGGATCGGCCGGCCGCACTCGCGGCTCAGGGCGTCGCTGATGAGCGGGGCGAGACGGCCCTCCAGGACCCGCTTGCCCCACTCGTTGGGCACGGCGAGCAGCGCGGTGTCGGCCACGAGGGCCAGCGGCTGGCATCGCTCCACCCACTGCTTGTCCTTGGGCTCGATACCCTGCTGGCCCTCCCCGAGCAGCTTCTCGAGGACGCGTGGCCACACTGCGGCAAGATCGGCAGGTACGTCAGCCACAGAGCACGCTCTCTCACAGGTCCCGGTCCCACGAATGTGTGGTTCTTTGGGACGGTCGGGACAAAAAATCCGGGATCAGGCAACGGTAGTCAGGCCGGTGGGTAGGGTTCAAGTCGTTGTCCACAGCCTGTGCACAGTGTGGGGCAGCGGACACTCGGTTTGACCGGATGGCGTAGCCGCGCGTACCGTAACGAGGTCGAGTTGTCGATGGCTGCTGCCGCCTGCCTACCGATGGGCGAAGATCACTGATTGTGATCATTTAGCGGTGTCCACTCGGGCGAACACGCGAGTTCCTCGTGGGCGCACGGTGACAGCCAGGCGATGTACCGCCACAACGATTCATTCTCTGGAGCCCCCGAGTGAGCAAGCGCACCTTCCAGCCGAACAACCGCCGTCGCGCCAAGACCCACGGCTTCCGTCTGCGGATGCGTACCCGTGCCGGTCGCGCGATCCTCGCGAACCGTCGCAGCAAGGGCCGTTCCGCCCTTTCCGCGTAACAACGCGCAGGTCGTGACGTCGTGCTGTCTCCCGAAAATCGGCTGAGGCGGCGCGAGGACTTCGCGAGCGCGGTGCGCCGAGGGCGCCGGGCAGGTCGCCCGCTCCTCGTCGTCCACCTACGTACAAGCGGTGCAACGGACCCGCACGAGCCGGGGGATGTCGATCCCTCGCCGCGTGCGGGTTTCGTCGTCAGCAAGGCTGTCGGCATCGCAGTCGTCCGCAACCGGGTCAAGCGCCGTCTCCGCCATCTCGTGCGTGATCGGCTGGCCCAGCTGCCCGCCGGTAGCCTGGTGGTGGTGCGGGCCCTGCCCGGAGCCGCTGACGCCGGCGCCGACGAGCTGGCCCGTGACCTGGACGCCGCCTTGGCGCGGCTGCTGGGAGGCGTGGCTCGATGAAGTACCCGCTGCTCGCTTTGATCAAGCTGTACCAGTGGACGATCAGTCCGCTGCTCGGGCCGGTGTGCCGCTACTACCCGTCGTGTTCGCACTACGGGTTCACGGCCATCGACCGGCATGGTGCGGTGAAGGGGACGGCTCTGACCGCCTGGCGGATCCTGCGGTGCAATCCGTGGTCCCCGGGTGGTGTGGATCATGTCCCACCCCGGAAACGCCCGCGTTGGCACGAGCAGCTGCGCAGTGCGTTGCGTAGATCTCGCAATGCTCAAGGAGCCTGATTAGTGGACACGATTGCCAGTCTGTTCAGCTTTATCACCACACCCGTGTCGTGGATCATCGTCCAGTTCCACTCGGTCTACGGCGCGATCTTCGGTGCGGACAGTGGATGGGCCTGGGGCCTGTCCATCGTGTCCCTGGTGGTCCTGATCCGCATCTGTCTGATCCCGCTCTTCGTGAAGCAGATCAAGGCGACGCGAGGCATGCAGGCGCTCCAGCCGAAGATGAAGGCGATCCAGGAGCGCTACAAGAACGACAAGCAGCGTCAGTCCGAAGAGATGATGAAGCTGTACAAGGAGACGGGTACCAACCCGCTCTCCTCGTGCCTTCCCATCCTGGCGCAGTCGCCGTTCTTCTTCGCGCTGTACCACGTGCTCGCGAGCATCGCCAACGGCAAGACCATCGGCGTGATCAACCAGTCGCTGCTGGAGAGCGCCCGCCAGGCGCACATCTTCGGCGCCCCGCTGGCTGCCAAGTTCACCGACAGCGCCGAGAAGGTCGCGGCCCTGGACGCCTCGGTCACCAACGTGCGCATCGTGACCGCGGTCATGATCGTCCTGATGTCGCTGTCGCAGTTCTACACGCAGCGCCAGCTGATGCAGAAGAACGTGGACCTCTCGGTCAAGACGCCGTTCATGCAGCAGCAGAAGATGCTGATGTACATCTTCCCGGTGATCTTCGCGGTCATGGGCATCAACTTCCCCGTCGGTGTCCTCGTCTACTGGCTGACCACCAACGTGTGGACCATGGGCCAGCAGATGTACGTGATCAACCAGAACCCGACGCCGGGCAGCAAGGCCCAGGACCAGTACCTGACCCGTCTGCTGAAGCACGTCAGCACCCACGGCGACGTCAAGGGCCGGGGCAAGAAGAAGATCGTCGCGGCGATCGTGGCCAAGGGCCCGGACCGCAACGACAACGAGCGGAAGTTCATCACCGCGCTGACGAAGCAGGGCATGGCCGCGCAGGCGGACGGCTCCGTGATCAAGAGTTCTGAGGCCACGGCGGACTCGGACGCGGCGAGCGGCGGTGTCGCCACCAAGCGGCAGCAGCCGAAGCGGCAGCCGAAGTCCAAGCGTCAGACGCCCCCCAGCAAGCCCTCCAAGAAGTAGAAGGAGTCCCTCCCGTGACGGAAGGCACCACCACCGCCGCCGCTGAGAGTGGCGACACCCTGACCCGCCTCGAGCAGGAGGGTGAGATCGCGGCCGACTACCTTGAGGGTCTGCTGGACATCGCCGACCTGGACGGCGACATCGACATGGACGTCGAGGCCGACCGCGCCGCGGTGTCGATCGTCAGCGACTCGGGCGGCCGCGACCTGCAGAAGCTCGTGGGTCGCGACGGTGAGGTCCTGGAGGCCCTTCAGGAGCTGACCCGCCTCGCCGTGCACCGGGAGACCGGCGACCGCAGCCGGCTGATGCTGGACATCGCGGGCTTCCGGGCGAAGAAGCGCGAGGAGCTGGCCGCGCTGGGCGCGAAGGCCGCCGCGGACGTGAAGGCCTCGGGCGAGCCGCTGAAGCTGGCCCCGATGACCCCCTTCGAGCGCAAGGTCGTCCACGACGCCGTGGCCGCCGCCGGCCTGAAGAGCGAGTCCGAGGGCGAGGAGCCGCAGCGCTTCGTCGTCGTGCTCCCGGCCTGACCGGGAACGTTGTGTGTCGGCCCCGCCTGTGTCGCAGGCGGGGCCGAAGTTTGTAAGCCTGGCAGTTGAACGACACGGTTGAACGACACGGTTTTGGCGTGAGCGGTTCTGTACGGAAGGACGGTCCCCGTGACGGAGGCAGCGGAGCTTCCCGCGGCGCCTGAAGAGGCGCCCCCGGCGCCCGAAGAGGCGCGCGCGGTGTTCGGTGAGTTTTTCCCGGAAGCTGTGCGGTACGCGGAGCTGCTGGCGGACGCGGGGGTCAAGCGGGGCCTGATCGGGCCGCGTGAGGTTCCCCGGCTCTGGGAGCGGCACCTGCTGAACTGCGCGGTGCTCTCCGAGGTGGTGCCGGAGGGCGTCACCGTGTGCGACGTGGGCTCGGGCGCCGGCCTGCCCGGCATCCCGCTCGCGCTGGTGCGCCGGGACCTGAAGATCACCCTGTTGGAGCCCCTGCTGCGCAGGACGAACTTCCTCCAGGAAGCCGTGGAGCTGCTCGGGCTGGACCACGTCACCGTGGTGCGCGGCCGGGCCGAAGAGGTGCTCGGCAAGCTCCAGCCGGTGCACGTGGTGACGGCCCGCGCGGTGGCACCGCTGGACCGGCTCGCGGGCTGGGGCGTACCGCTGCTGCGTCCTTACGGCGAGATGCTGGCCCTGAAGGGCGACACCGCGGAGGAGGAGCTGGTCTCGGCGAAGGTCGCGCTGACCAAGCTGGGTGTGGTGAAGACCTCGGTGCTCCACGTGGGCGAGGGCGTCGTCGACCCGCTGTCCACGGTGGTCCGGGTGGAGGTCGGAGAAAGCCCCGGCGGGGTGAGGTTCGCGGCCAAGCGGGCTAAGGCCGCACGGGTGGGGCGCGCGCGCAGGCGCCGCTGAATCCGTCGCCGACGGTGCGTTTTGGGGCGGGTTGGGCCCTATAGGTATGGATTTCGGAGTGTCGTAGCGGGCTGAAGACTCCGTCCGGGCATCGTGTTTCACGTGAAACGTCGCTCTCTGCTGCACGGAATCATCAGCCGCGGCCGTGCTGCTGCGGCCCCCCGCCCCCGCAAGGACGCGGGGGTGACGGAGTTGTCCACAACGGTGGATTCATCCACAGGAGTACGGGCCCCGCTGGTTCGCGACCCGGGTGGCATGGCAGGCTCTGTTCATCGCGAGCCCGCTGCCGAGGAGAGTGACACCGTGCGGTCCGACGCCAACCTCGCGGGGCCGATGGCCGATCCGGTCCCCGGTCCCCGCTCTGAATCGCCGGGTGAGGATGTTTCACGTGAAACATCGTCCCCGCCCCTCGTGGACAACGACGACATCGAGGACGCCCCGCTCGCCCGCGCCGCCCAGCAGGCGATCGAGTCCCTGGGGCACACCGGTGCCGCTCTGCCCCGCCCTGCACAGACCCGGATCATGGTCGTGGCCAACCAGAAGGGCGGCGTCGGCAAGACCACGACGACCGTGAACCTGGCGGCCTCGCTGGCCCTGCACGGTGCGCGCGTCCTGGTCATCGACCTCGACCCGCAGGGCAACGCCTCCACGGCGCTGGGCATCGACCACCACGCGGACGTGCCGTCCATCTACGACGTACTCGTGGACAGCCGTCCCCTGATGGAGGTCGTCCAGCCGGTGGTGGACGTGGAGGGGCTCTTCTGCGCCCCGGCCACGATCGACCTCGCCGGCGCGGAGATCGAGCTGGTGTCGCTGGTGGCCCGCGAGAGTCGGCTCCAGCGCGCGATCCAGGCGTACGAGCAGCCGCTCGACTACATCCTCATCGACTGCCCGCCCTCGCTGGGCCTGCTGACGGTGAACGCCATGGTGGCCGGCGCGGAGGTGCTGATCCCCATCCAGTGCGAGTACTACGCGCTGGAGGGCCTGGGACAGCTGCTGCGCAACGTCGACCTGGTGCGGGCCCACCTGAACCCGGCCCTGCACGTCTCGACGATCCTGCTGACGATGTACGACGGCAGGACGCGGCTGGCCTCGCAGGTGGCAGACGAGGTGCGCACCCACTTCGGCAAGGAGGTGCTGCGTACGAGCATCCCGCGGTCGGTGCGTATCTCGGAGGCTCCGAGCTACGGGCAGACGGTCCTCACGTACGACCCGGGTTCCAGCGGTGCCCTTTCCTACCTGGAAGCAGCGCGGGAGATCGCGCTGCGGGGGGCCGGAATCCATTACGACGCCCAGCACGCCCATCTGGGCGCGGGCATGAACAGCACGCAGAGTGTGGCGGAGGGGATCCAGTGAGCGAGCGACGTAGGGGTCTGGGGCGGGGGCTCGGCGCGCTGATTCCGTCCGCTCCCCAGGAGAAGACGCCGGTGGTGGGTACCGGGTCGACGAACCCGTCGGCGGTGCCGGTGCTCCAGTCGGAGCGGGGGATCGCGGCGGCGAAGCTCGCGGCGTTGGTCCAGGCGGATGTTTCACGTGGAACATTGGTGCCCGTGGAGACGGCGGCGGTCCAGCCGGCGAGCGACGAGGTGGCGGGAGCGACGTTCGCGGAGCTTCCGCTGGACGCGATCTCGCCGAACCCGAAGCAGCCCCGCAATATGAACCACCTCGACGAGGACGCGCTGGCCGAGCTGGTGACCTCGATCCAGACGGTGGGCCTGCTCCAGCCGGTGGTGGTCCGGGAGACGGAGCCCGGCCGCTATGAGCTGATCATGGGCGAGCGCCGTTTCCGCGCCTGCGGGCTGGCGGGGCTGGAGTCCATCCCCGCGATCATCCGGGCGACGGACGACGACAAGCTCCTGCTGGACGCCCTCCTGGAGAACCTGCACCGCGTGCAGCTGAACCCGCTGGAGGAGGCCGCCGCGTACGACCAGCTCCTCAAGGAGTTCAACTGCACGCACGACCAGCTGGCGGACCGGATCGGGCGCTCGCGTCCGCAGGTGACCAACACCCTGCGGCTGCTGAGGCTCTCGCCCGATGTACAGCTGAAGGTGGCCTCCGGTGTGCTGTTGGCGGGGCATGCCCGGGCGCTCGTATCCGTGGAGGACTTCGGGGAGCAGCTCCGTCTCGCCGAGCGGATCGTGGCCGAGGGGCTGTCGGTGCGCTCGGTCGAGGAGATCATCCAGCTGATGGGCTCGGAGCCGTCGAGCGCCGTGAAGCCCAAGGGCCCGCGGGCCGGGGCGCGTGTGTCCCCGGCGCTCAGCGAGCTGGCGACCCGTCTGTCCGACCGGTTCGAGACCCGGGTGAAGGTGGATCTGGGTCAGAAGAAGGGCAAGATCACCGTCGAGTTCGCGTCGATGGAGGACCTGGAACGCATCCTGGGAACGCTGGCGCCGGGTGAGGGCCGCGTGCTCGAACAGGGCCTCTCCGGGGAGTAGTACCCCGGCTCGTTCCACTTGCCGCCCCCTGTTCCTTCGAGATGTCCACACTCGAAGAAGCAGGGGGCAGTGCTTACGATGTGGGCATGGGTCGTCGGCTGGTACCGCTCACGCTGGACAACCTCCAGGACCTGCCCAGGCGTTGTCGGAGCTGTGTGTTCTGGGAGCTGGATCCCGTCACCGGTGAGGCCGCCGTGAAGGCGGGCACTCCGGAGCTGGAGAAGGAGGCCTGGATCTCGGCGGTCCTGCTGGACTGGGGCTCCTGCGGCCGGGTGGTCTACGTGGACGAGGTCCCGGTCGGGTTCGTGCTGTACGCCCCGCCCGCCTATGTACCGAGGGCCGCTTCGTTCCCGACGAGCCCGGTGTCCCCCGACGCGGTGCAGCTGATCACGGGATGGATCATGCCGGGGTACCAGGGGCAGGGCCTGGGGCGGGTGATGGTCCAGACGGTCGCGAAGGACCTGCTGCGACGGGGGTTCAAGGCGATCGAGGCGTTCGGTGAAGCGCGTTGGGAGCGGCCCGCCTGTCTGCTGCCGGCGGACCACCTGCTGTCGGTGGGCTTCAAGACCGTACGTCCCCACCCGTTCCACCCCCGGCTGAGGCTGGAGCTGCGCACGACGCTGTCGTGGAAGGAAGACGTGGAGCTCGCCCTGGACCGCCTGTTGGGCGGAGCGAGGGCCCGCAAGGAGCCGGCACTGCGCCCACTGTGAGCGGCTGGGCTTCCGGACATGCGAACGGGGCCGCCCCCGAAGGGGCGGCCCCGTTTCACGTGGTCACTGTCGACCGCGCGGAGCGGCTGATCAGGCCTGCACCTCGACGAAGTCGGACAGGTCGCGCAGGATGGCGGCCTTGGGCTTCGCACCGACGATGGTCTTCACGACCTCGCCGCCCTGGTAGACGTTCAGGGTCGGGATGGACATGACGCCGTACTTGGCCGCGGTGCCCGGGTTCTGGTCGATGTTGAGCTTCACGATCTCGATCTGGTCGCCGTGTTCGGCGGCGATCGCCTCCAGCGAAGGCGCGATCTGGCGGCACGGGCCGCACCACTCGGCCCAGAAGTCCACCAGGACGGGCTTCTCGCTGCGCAGGACGACGTCGTCGAAGTCCGCGTCGGTCACGTTCTTGAGGGTGCCGGCCACTGCGGCCTCCTTCTTTTCTACGGGGTGTGGGGTGTGGGGATGGAGCCGGGTCAGACGGTCGCGGCCGCCGGCTCGGCGTCCGCGAGCGCCGCGAGGAAGCGCTCCGCGTCGAGGGCGGCGGAGCAGCCGGTGCCGGCCGCGGTGATCGCCTGGCGGTAGGTGTGGTCCACGACGTCGCCGGCGCCGAACACACCGGTCAGGTTGGTGCGCGTCGAGGGAGCGTCGACCTTGAGGTAGCCCTCGTCGTCCAGGTCGAGCTGGCCGGTGAACAGCTCGGTGCGCGGGTCGTGTCCGACGGCGATGAACAGGCCGGTCACGGGCAGCTCGGAGGTCTCGCCGGTCTTGGTGTTGCGCAGGGTGAGGCCGGAGAGCTTCTGCTCGCCGTGGATCTCGGCGACCTCGCTGTCCCAGGCGAACTTGATCTTCGGGTCGGCGAAGGCGCGGTCCTGCATGGTCTTGGAGGCGCGCAGGCTGTCACGGCGGTGGACGATCGTGACGGACTTGGCGAACCGGGAGAGGAAGGTGGCCTCCTCCATCGCGGTGTCGCCGCCGCCGACGACGGCGATGTCCTGGTCCTTGAAGAAGAACCCGTCACAGGTGGCGCACCAGGAGACACCGCGGCCGGAGAGGGCGTCCTCGTTGGGCAGACCGAGCTTGCGGTGCTGGGAGCCGGTCGTGACGATGACGGCCTTGGCGCGGTGCACCGTGCCGGCGGTGTCCGTGACGGTCTTGATCTCACCGGTGAGGTCCACGGCGACGACGTCGTCCGGGACGAGCTCGGCGCCGAAGCGCTCGGCCTGGTCGCGCATGTTGTCCATGAGGTCCGGGCCCATGATGCCGTCCCGGAAGCCGGGGAAGTTCTCGACCTCGGTGGTGTTCATGAGCGCGCCGCCGGCGGTGACGGCACCTTCGAAGACCAGGGGGTTGAGCGAAGCGCGTGCGGTGTACAGGGCGGCCGTGTAACCGGCCGGCCCGGAGCCGATGATGATCACGTTTCGTACGTCGCTCACGGGTTCTTTCCTCGTCTCTGCGGACTTCGTGCTGCCTACCGGGGGCCGGTGCGGACTCTCACCCCACCCAACGGATCCTACGGCGCGCACATTCCCCGCTTGGCCCCTCCAGTCCCGCAACGCGCGGCGGGCCACCCCGTGATCCCGTCAGTTGCGGGGATATGTACTGGTCAGCAGGGGCTTGTCCGGTGTTTGCGCCGGATTGTCCGCACAGCCGGCGGGCACGAGATAGGCGTCCACCCGGGCAGGGTCACCCGGGTGGGGCAGTACGACGAGGTAGACGGGAGTGCCCTGGTAGCTGCCGCGTTCGGAGGCGACCGGCGGTTCGGTCCGGCCGGTGCCCTGCTGGACGCAGGGCGGGACCGGTGCCGGCTCCGGAGAGGCGAGCCGGTCGGCGGGAGCCAACCCGGGGGAGGCTTCCTGCAGCCCCATGCTCCTGTCGGTCTCGCCCGGTGCGGTCTTCGGGGTGTTCGCCGCGGCTTCGCCGGCGAGCAGCTGCCGGACGCTCTGCCGGAGTCCCTGGGCGGTGTACCCGCCGGGGGTCGGGGAGTCGGCGGAGGTCCTCGCCGGGTCGTTGCGCGTGGCGGTGTCATGCGAGCCGGTGCCGCCCAGTCCGTTGAAGAGGATGACGGCGAGGGCGCAGGCGGCTGCCCCGGCCAGCCCGGTGAGGACGGCGATACGGCGCCGGGCGCGACGACGACCGGGGCCCGTTGGGCCAGACGGGTGACCGGTGGGCCGGTGGGCCTCGTTCCGGCCCGTGCCGACCGCGGTCGCCGGCGATGTTTCACGTGAAACATCGCGCATGGGGTGCGGTCCGGAGGCAGCGGCCTCGGCCCGGGGCGTCGTCGAGTCGAGGAGCGCCTCGGCGGCGAGGGCCGCGTCGATCCGGCCGGCGATGGACGAGGGCATGCGCGGCGGCCCCGGGAGGGTGCCGAGGAGGGACCGGATCTCCTCCAGGGAGGCGAGCACGTCGGCGCAGAGCGCGCAGTTCCCGAGGTGGCCGCGCACCTCGGCGGTACGGGCGGGGGAGAGCAGCCCTTCGGTGAGGTCGGAGATCTCCGATACTTCCGGGTGCCAGGTCGTGCCGGCAGTGCCGGTCATGCCGGTCGAGGGGCTCACGGTCGTCCACCTCCGCCCTTCACAGCGTCTGGATCCGGTTCTGGATTCCTGGGGTCTGCCGCAGGTGGGACGGGTGTCCCCGGCGTCCGGTTCCTTCCCCGCTCCGAGGTGGTGTTATCCCCGGCATTCGTGCGCAGATGAGTGAGCATCGGGAGGAGTTTGGCCCGGCCCCGCGCGCACCGGCTCTTCACCGTGCCGGTGGGGACGTCGAGGATGCGGGCGGCGTCGGCGACGGGGTATCCCTGCATGTCGACGAGGACGAGGGCGGCCCGCTGCTCGGCCGGGAGGGTGCTGAGGGCGGCCAGGAGCTGGCGGTGGAGGTCCTGGCGCTCCGCAGGCGCCTCGGCGGACTCGTGGGGCTCCAGCAGCCGCTCCAGGCGGTCCGTGTCGTCGAGGGGAGCGGTCCGGCGGGAGGCGGCCTTGCGGGCGCGGTCGAGACAGGCGTTGACGGTGATCCGGTGCAGCCAGGTGGTGACCGCGGAATCGCCCCGGAAGGTGTGGGCGGCCCGGTAGGCGGAGACGAGGGCGTCCTGGACGGCGTCCGCGGCCTCCTCGCGGTCGCCGAGGGTGCGCAGCGCGACGGCCCAGAGCCGGTCGCGGTGGCGCCGTACGAGCTCCCCGAAGGCGTCGGGATCGCCGGCGACGTGCAGGGAAAGGAGATCCTGGTCGCTGTGCTCGCCGGTCGCGGCGTCGTCCAACGGTGAGCCCCCTCCCCTGCCCTGCGTCAGCCCTTGAACTGCACGTCCGTGATGCCCTGCTTGTAGCCTTCGCCGCTGAAGTTGTCGTAGGGCGCGTACGGCATGGCCGTGATCCACAGGAGCACGTAGCGGGTCTTGACCGGCTTCTCTACGGCCAGCTTGACGTTGCTGTCCTTGGTGTTCGTGCTCGTGATCTTCTTCTTCGAGTCGGCCGTCTCCGCCGCGTACACCGTCAGGGTGGTGTGGTCGCCCGGGTACCTCAGCGCTATCGAGACCTCGCTGACCTCCTGCTCCGAACCGAGGTCGTAGACGATCCCGACACCGGGCTTGATCGCGATCTTGGGGCCGTCGGAGAAGCTCTTGGTCCGCCAGTAGCTGGACGGGTCCCCGTCGTACGTCTTGCCGACGTCGGCCGCGTTCTGCGGGACGCCGTCCGGCGCGTACTCCTTCGCGCTCTTGATGGAGAGCGGCGCGAGCTCCTTCTTCTGAGGGGCGTCGTTGGGGCCCTGCTGCTGGGTCTGGGTGCTGTCACCGTCGCCCGACTTGCTGTGCTCCAGGAGGGTGTCGGCGAGCTGCCAGCTGCCGAGGCCCAGGGCGACGATCAGCAGGGCGGCGACGCCCCACTTCAGGGCGCGCCCGGTGCGGCTCTGCAGCGGCGGCGGGGGGACGGACGGGACCGCCTGGGTGGTCGGCAGCCCGACCGGCGCGGGACGGCCGTAGGTGCCCTGCTGGTAGGTGGTGTGCTGGTACTCCGGAGGCGCGGTGAAGGCGGGCTCCGGCGGCCGGATGCGGGGCATCTCGGCGACGGCCTTGGCCAGCTCCTCGGGGCTGGTGCAGGCGGGCTCCTGGCGGGACGCGGTCGCCCCGTCGTTGGCGAGGGCGCGCATGGCGAGCTCGCCGAGGCCCCGGTGGACGCCGGCGCGAACCTGGTCGGGGGCGAGCAGGCCGACGCCCTTGGGCAGGCCGCGCAGGCCGTACGCGTCGTTCTCGTAGGGCCAGCGCTGGGTGAGGGAGGCGTACAGCAGCGCGCCGATGGCCTCGGTGTCCGCCCGCTGCGGGGTGTCGCTGGTGATGCCGCGCAGGGCGGCGTTCACGGCGAGGCCGCGGATGCGGTACTGGCCGGTGGAGGTGCGCAGTATCGCGCTGGGCGTCAGGCGCAGGTGGGCCAGGCCCTCGCGGTGGGCGGCGGCCATGGCCTGGGAGACCTGGCTGACCAGCTGGTAGGCCTCGTGGGGTTCGAGGGTGCCGGCGGCCAGGACCGAGGTCAGTTCGGTGGCGTCGGGCAGCCACTCGTGGACGACGTAGACGAGGTCGTTCTCCTCCACGGCGTCGAGGACCTGGACGAACCGGGGGTCGCCGAGCAGGGCGGACGAGCGGGCCGCGGCCAGGACGCTGCGGGCCCTGGGGTGGTCCGCGGGCAGCAGGTGGACGCCCACCGCGCGGCGCAGCTTCTCGTCCATGGCGCGCCAGCTGCTGAACCCGTCCAGACGGGTGACGCACTCCTCCAGGCGGTAGCGCCGCGCGAGCTTGTGCCCGCTGTGCAGTTCCGGCGCGGCCGCCGGTGCCGCGGCCGCGCGCTCGCCGTCCTTCTCGGGCACCGGTCCGTCCGAGGCTTTTCCGTTCTTGGCGTCCACCCCGTCGGCCGTGGCCTTGGCCGCATCTGCGGCCAGCGGCTGCTCGCCGCTGTTGTGGGCCACGTCGACGGCAGCCGTGCTACGTTCCGCCACCGTCGTCCCTGCCTCCCCATCCGTTGCGCGCTGTCGGCCAGTCTGCGAAGCCATGCCAATTGTGCCCACAGTCCGCCGCTATGCACGACACACGAAGGGGGGTGACGGTTGTGCGCATCAGCGCCCCAGACGTCCGCGGACCATTCCGACCATGGAGTTGAGCTCTTCGATCCGCATCCGCTTGGCGGCGAGGAGGAACACGCCTCCCAGGGCGATGCCGCCCGCGACCAGGGCGGCGACGGAACCGAGGGCTCCGCTGCCCAGGACCTGCATGACCGCGTAGGCGACGGCGCCGCCCACCACGGCGGCCGGGACGCACGCGCCGATCAGGCGGGTGTAGGTGCGCATGACGTGGGCACCGTCGAGGTCCCCGCCGAGGCGGGCCTTGAGGCGGCGCCAGGCCACGCCGACGCCGACCAGGTAGCCGAGGCCGTACGCGGCGGCCATGCCGATGACGGCCCAGCGTGCGGGCAGCACGAAGTAGGCGAGGGCCGAGACGGCGGCGTTGACGGCCGCGACGATGACGGTGTTGTAGAAGGGGGTCCGGGTGTCCTCGTAGGCGTAGAACCCGCGCAGGACCACGTACTGGACGGAGTACGGGATCAGGCCGAGGCCGAAGGCCATCAGCATGAAGCCGATGTTCACGGCGTCCTTGCCCGCGCTGGCGTAGAGCAGGGTGGCGATCGGGACGCCGAGCGCGAGGAAGGCGAAGGCGCAGGGCACGATGGCCACGGCCGAGGTGCGCAGACCGTACGAGATGTCGTCGCGGACGGCGGCGGCGTCGCCGTCGTGGGCGGACCGGGAAATCCGGGGCAGGACCGCGGTCATGACGGACACGGTGATGATGGCCTGCGGCATCTGCCACAGCAGCAGGGCGTACTGGTAGGCGGTGATGCCGGTACCGCCGTGGCCCAGCTTCTCGGCGGCCGTGCCGGCCGCTGTGGCGAGCTGGGTGACGACGACGAAGCCGATCTGGTTGGCGAGGACGAAGAAGAACGTCCACTTCGCCAGGCCGACCGCCTTGCCGAGGCCGTGGCCCTTCCAGTCGAACCGCAGGCGCGGCTTGAAGCCCGTCTCGCGCAGGTAGGGCAGCATCGCCAGCGCCTGGACGGCGAGTCCGAGCAGGGTGCCGATGCCCAAGAGGCGGACGCCCTCGGGGGTGATGGTGGCCTCCGAGACACCGGAGGTCGTGAACCCGCCGAAGGCCCAGATGAAGGCGCCGAAGGTGGCGATGATGACGATGTTGTTGAGGACCGGCGTCCACATCATCGCGCCGAACCGGCCCCGGGCGTTGAGGATCTGACCGAGCACCACGTGAATGCCCATGAAGAACATCGTGGGCAGGCAGTATTGGGCGAAGGCCACGGCGACTTCGAGGCGCTTCGGATCGCCGGCGATGGTCGGCGACATCATCCGGATGAAGATCGGGGCGGCGAGGACGCAGACGACGGTGACCGCGCCGAGCAGCGTGATGACGAGGGTGAGCAGGCGGTTGGCGTAGGCCTCGCCGCCGTCGTCGTCGTTCTTCATCGCGCGTACGAGCTGCGGGATGAAGACCGCGTTGAGGGCACCGCCGCCGACGAGGACGTAGATCATCGTCGGCAGGGTGTTGGCGACCTGGAAGGAGTCGTTGAGGGAGGCGACGCCGATGGCGCCCGCGGTGATCAGGGTGCGGGCGAAGCCGGTGATGCGGGAGACGATCGTGCCGGCCGCCATCAGGGCGCTGGACTTGAGCAGGCCGGCCGCCTTGCCGGCGGGCTTGGCCGGTGCCGGCGCCGCGACCGGTGCCTCCTCGGCGGACGGGCCGGCGGCGCCGTGGGCGGCCTGCTGGTCGCGGTAGAGGTGCGTGAAGGCGTCGGGCTCGGGCTCTTCCTCGGACGCCCGGGTCACGAGCGAGTCCACTCCGACGAACTGCGTCGTCGCCGCGTGGTCGCCGTAGGGCAGGTGGCGGGAAGGGCCGTCCGGTTCCGGCGGCGGGGTCTGGGCCCAGATGTGCGGGTCGGGGCCGTGCGAGGGGGCCTGGGGAGCCGCGTAGAGCGGGCCGGCCTCCTGGTAGGTGCCCGGGGGCGGCGGGGGGTGCGAGGCACGGTCGTAGAGGGCCTCGGTCACCGGGTCCTGGGCGGACAGGTCCTGCGACCGGTAGGGGTCGTAGTCGTAGGCGTCCTGGACGTACGGGTCGTGGTCCTGTGCGGGCGCGGGCGCCGGAACCTGTCCGGGCACCGGAGCGCCCGGGGCAGTGCCCTGGGAGGGCGTAGGCCCGCCAGTGCCCTGCGCGCGGTCACCGTTGTACGGCGCGTTCATCGCAACCCCACCTCATCGTCCCCAGGCCGAACGGCCACGGCATCGCTCAACGGTCCACTGTCTCACCCGTGCCGGACCCCTCGGTGCTTTGCGGTCCGGTGTCCGTGGACTCGTCACTCGGCTGCGTGCTCTCCTCAGCGGCCGCTCGCGCGGCCACGCGCTTGCGGCTGGCGTACATCTTGATGCCCGCCAGAACGAGGAGGAGCACACCGCCGGCGATGACGAGCATGACGGTGGGAGTGATCTCGGTGGCCTCGACCGTGAACTTGCGTTCTTTGCCGTACGGCACGCCGTCCTTGGTGTACAGGCGTGCGCTGACCTCGACCGGACCACTCGCGGTGGCGTTGGCGGTGAACTTTACCGTCTGGCTGTGACCGCCCTGAACGGTGACTTCCTGTTCCGATTCGCCGCTGTCGCCGAACATCAGACGGGTGGGGTTGGCGGACTTCACGCGCAGCACGAGGTTGTGGACGTCCTGGACGAGGCTGTTCTGGACGCTGACCGGAATGGTCGCGCTGTGGCCGGACAGGGTGGCGTCGGACTTGGGGACGACCTTGACCTTGTCGGTCAGCCCGATCAGGTAGGCCTGCACCTGGTCGCGGTAGGCGGCGGCCTCCTCGGGACGGCCCCGCCAGGAGGTCGACATCTCCCGGTTCGTGGTGTTGCCGAAGGGGATCTCGACGCGGTCCGGCGCCGAGAGGATGACCTTGAAGTGGTCGAGCGTGCTCTGCGTGGTGCGGATCTTCTCGAAGGCGGACACCGGAAGCTCCTGCTTGGCCAGGGCTTCCGGGTACTGGCCGGCACCCGGCACCTGGGTCGCGGCGCCGGGGTCGGGCTTCGCCGCGGCCGCCGCCTCCAGGTCGGAGGGCTGGGTCCAGCGGGCCGCCTGGAGCCCGCGCAGGGCGACGGCCATCGAATCCGCCTGGCTGGCCGTCGGCCGGCGCTGCGGGGTCACCACGTAGCTGCGCGGCTCGTCGCTGTTCTGCAGGTTCAGGGCGAGGCTGTGGGCCAGGAACCGCTGCACGGCGAGCGTGGAGTTCCCGGCTGCGGCCATGTCGCCCTCGAAGGCGGTGGAGAGGTCGGCGTCGGCCACCACGGCGGTGGTGCCCGCACCGATGGGACGGGCGGCCGTCGGCGTGTACCCGAGCGCGCCGGTTTCCTGCAGGCTGTCGCTGCGGGCCAGGACGTTGTGCGCGCCGGCCGAGGTGGCGACGTTGACGATCGCGGGGTCGATGGCGCCGTCCACCGGCCAGGAGAAGTCGGTGGAGGCGGGGACGTGCAGCACCGTCTCCACGGCCTGCTTCGCCTTGTCGGTGGCGGGCCGCAGCTGGCCCAGGGTGCCCGAGACCTCCTTGCCGTGGTGGGCGAGGGAGGCGATGTCGGGATCGGCGAAGGGCAGCGCGACGACCTTCTTGCCCTGTACGGAGGTTTCCAGGGCGCTCAGCCACTGCTCCGCGACGGCCCGGTTCCGGCCCTGTACGGGCTTGCCGTCCGGGTTGGAGCTGCGGACCCGGTAGCCCTTGGTCATGGCGTCGACCGCGGTGAGCAGGTCCGGGTCGATGACCCAGGTGACCGGCAGGTCCTTGCCGAGCGCGACCATCCGCTCCAGGCGGCCGCCCGGCCGCAGCTCGTCCGCCAGGGAGTCGTCGAGGAAGACGGGGGTCTGGAGCTCGTCCGAGCCGGTCTCCGCCGTGACGTGCGTGGTGGAGATCAGCGGCCACACGTAGGTCAGCGAGGACCGCTTGGCCGCCGGGTCCGGCTGCCAGGGCAGGAAGGTCCGCTGGATGCCCAGGACCTGCTCGTGCGGGCGGCTGTCGGTCGACCCGGACAGGGAGACGCCGAGCTGGTAGACCCCGTCCGCGCCCAGGTCCAGCTTGTTCACCGGCACCTTGATCGTGAACTGCTGGCCGACCTTGGAGGTCAGCGAGTCGATCTTCACGGCGAAGGCCGGGTCGATCTCCCCCGGGTCCACTCCGGGCCGGAACCCCTTGCGGTCCGACACCTCGCCGATCGCCGACCGGTCCCCCAGCCTGGGCCCGACCCGCAGTCCCACATGGGCGTTCTTGATCGTCTCCGAGCCGTTGTTGACCACGGTGCCGGAGACCGTGAGCGTGTCGCTCTTGACCGGAGCGCTCGGTGAAACCTCGGTCAGCTGGACGTCGACCGAGGAATCGGCCGCGTGCGCGGCCGGGGCGGGGGCGTAGATCAGGGCGGCCAGCACCGGTGTCCCGCTGAGCAGGACCACTGCCCGCCGCAGCCAGCGGCGCCGGGCAGGGACGGAGGCCGCCCCCTGGATGTCTGCCGCATCGGCCACGCGTTCGCCCGTCCCTCGAAGTGTCAGTGGTCGTCGGTTCTGCGTCCACGCATGGTAACGAGGCGCGCTGTGCGCGAGTGCCGCGCCTTGCTCCACACGATCGGTTCCGCTTCCCGGGCCGCCGACGGCGGGGTGGCCGTGAAACGGGGGAGCCCCCGCCGGGCGGGCCACGTACCCTTTTCTGTTGTGCCGAACGCCAACGAAGACAACCCCAGTGCCCTGAGTCAGGTGCAGCGCCGCGCGGTCAGTGAACTGCTGCGGGTCGCTCCTGTCGCCGACGAGCTCGGACGCCGGTTCCAGGAGGCGGGCTTCCGCCTCGCCCTGGTCGGCGGGTCCGTCCGCGACGCGCTGCTCGGGCGTCTCGGCAACGACCTCGACTTCACCACCGACGCGCGCCCCGAGGCCGTACTGAAGATCATGCGTCCCTGGGCGGACTCGATCTGGGACGTAGGCATCGCCTTCGGCACCGTCGGGGCGCAGCGCGACGGGTTCCAGATCGAGGTGACCACGTACCGCTCCGAGGCGTACGACCGGACCTCGCGCAAGCCCGAGGTCTCCTACGGCGACTCCATCGAGGAGGACCTGGTCCGACGGGACTTCACCGTCAACGCCATGGCCCTGGCCCTCCCGGAGCAGGAGTTCGTCGACCCGCACGGCGGCCTGGAGGACCTGGCCGCCGGTGTGCTGCGGACGCCCGGGACGCCGGAGGACTCCTTCTCGGACGACCCGCTGCGCATGCTGCGCGCGGCACGCTTCGCCGCGCAGCTGGACTTCGAGGTCGCGCCCGAGGTCGTGTCGGCGATGAAGGCGATGTCCGACCGGATCGAGATCGTCTCGGCCGAGCGCGTGCAGGGCGAGCTGAACAAGCTGCTGCTGTCCGCCCACCCCCGCAAGGGCCTGGGCCTGCTGGTGGACACCGGTCTCGCCGACCGGGTCCTGCCGGAGCTGCCGGCCCTGCGGCTGGAGCGTGACGAGCACCACCGGCACAAGGACGTCTACGACCACTCGCTGATCGTCCTGGAGCAGGCGATCGACCTGGAGGAGGACGGTCCGGACCTGGTGCTGCGGCTGGCCGCCCTGCTGCACGACATCGGCAAGCCCCGGACCCGCCGCTTCGAGAGCGACGGCCGCGTCTCCTTCCACCACCACGAGGTGGTCGGCGCGAAGATGACCAAGAAGCGCATGACGGCGCTGAAGTACTCCAACGAGATGATCAGGGACGTGTCCCGGCTGGTGGAGCTGCACCTGCGCTTCCACGGGTACGGGGACGGCGAGTGGACGGACTCGGCGGTCCGGCGCTACGTCCGCGACGCCGGCCCGCTGCTCGACCGTCTGCACAAGCTGACCCGGTCGGACTGCACCACGCGCAACAAGCGCAAGGCCAACGCGCTGTCCCGTACCTATGACGGTCTGGAGGAGCGCATCGCGCAGCTCCAGGAGCAGGAGGAGCTGGATGCGATCCGCCCCGACCTGAACGGGAACGAGATCCAGCAGATCCTGGAGATCGGCCCCGGCCCGGCGGTGGGCAAGGCCTACGCGTTCCTGCTGGAGCTGAGGCTGGAGAACGGCCCGATGGAACGAGAGGCCGCGGTCGCGGCGCTCAAGGAGTGGTGGGCGGCTCAGGCCCCCCGGGCCTGACGGACGATCCCCGGCGGCGATGTTTCACGTGAAACATCGCCGCCGTGTTTCACGTGAAACGTCGGCCGGCGTGTTTCACGTGAAACATCGCCGGCGCAGGAAAACGGCCGTGGCCGCGTAGAGCAGGGCCACGCTGACGAGCAGGGCGACGGACCTGCCGTCGGTGGGGAGCATGAGGGAGGCCACGGCGGCCGCCCCGACGAAGGCGATGTTGAAGAGCACGTCGTAGACGGAGAAGACCCGGCCCCGGAACTCGTCGTCGACCCGGGACTGCAGGACCGTGTCGGTGGAGATCTTGGCGCCCTGGGTGGCGAGGCCGAGGACGAAGGCGGCGACGAGCATCGGACCGGGCGCGAAAAAAAGCCCGAGAGCGGGCACCAGCACGGCCGAGGCCGCCGCGCAGACGACGATCCAGCCCAGCGGTCCGAGGCGGTGCACCATCCAGGGGGTGACGAGGGCGGCAGCGAAGAATCCGGCCCCGGACACCCCGACGGCGATCCCCAGCAGGGCCAGCCCGTCGGCCTCGTTGTCCGACCAGGAGTAGCGGCAGAGCATCAGCAGCATCACGGTCAGGGCGCCGTAGCAGAACCGCATCAGGGTCATCGCGGTCAGCGCCCGCGCGGCCTCCCGGCGGCCGGCCAGGTGCCTGAGGCCCTCGGCCATGCCCCGGACCGTGAGGGCGATCCCTTCGAGGAGCGAGGGATGCTCGGGCCCGCCCCGGTGGTCGGGCCCCAGGAGCCCGATGGCCAGGCGGAGGGAGGCCAGGGCCGCGAACAGGTAGAGGGTCGCGCCGAGCAGGACGACGAGGGCGTTGGACCCCGAGGCCAGTAGTCGGACCAGGAAGGCCAGCCCGCCTCCGGCGACCGCCGCCAGCGTGCCGGCGGTGGGTGAGAGGGCGTTCGCGGTGACCAGCTGGTCGGCACGGACGACGTGGGGCAGGGACGCGGCGAGCCCGGCGAGGACGAAGCGGTTGACCGCCGTCACGGACAGGGCCGAGGCGTAGAAGAGCCAGTCGGGGACGTGGACGACGATCAGCACGGCGGTCACACACGCCAGCAGGGCCCGCAGCAGGTTGCCGTAGAGGAAGACCTGGCGCCTGCGCCACCGGTCCAGCAGCACTCCGGCGAAGGGCCCGACGGCCGAGTAGGGCAGCAGCAGCACCGCCATGGCCGAGGCGATGGCCGCGGGCGAGGTCTGCTTCTCGGGGGAGAAGACCACGTACGTGGCGAGCGCGACCTGGTAGACGCCGTCGGCAGCCTGCGAGAACAGCCGCACGGCGAGCAGGTTGCGGAAGTCCCTCAGGCGCAGGAGTACGCGCAGATCACCTACGACGGGCATGAGGGCAAGGGTCACACACACCGAGGGTCCCCGGACACATCGTCCGGGGACCCTCGGTGGAAGAGCGGTCGAAGACCAGGTGTCCGGAGGACCCTTGGGGCGACTAGCGCTCGACCTCGCCCTTGATGAACTTCTCGACGTTGGCGTAGGCCTCGTCGTCGAAGTACTGGACCGGCGGGGACTTCATGAAGTAGCTGGAGGCCGACAGGATCGGGCCGCCGATGCCGCGGTCCTTGGCGATCTTCGCGGCGCGCACGGCGTCGATGATGACACCGGCGGAGTTCGGGGAGTCCCACACCTCGAGCTTGTACTCGAGGTTCAGCGGGACGTCGCCGAAGGCGCGGCCCTCGAGGCGGACGTAGGCCCACTTGCGGTCGTCGAGCCACGCGACGTAGTCGGACGGGCCGATGTGGACGTTCTTCTCGCCGAGCTCACGGTCGGGGATCTGCGAGGTGACGGCCTGCGTCTTGGAGATCTTCTTCGACTCCAGGCGCTCGCGCTCGAGCATGTTCTTGAAGTCCATGTTGCCGCCGACGTTGAGCTGCATGGTGCGCTCGAGACGGACACCGCGGTCTTCGAAGAGCTTCGCCATCACGCGGTGCGTGATGGTGGCGCCGACCTGGGACTTGATGTCGTCGCCGACGATCGGGACACCGGCCTCGGTGAACTTGTCGGCCCACTCCTTGGTGCCGGCGATGAAGACCGGGAGGGCGTTGACGAAGGCGACCTTGGCGTCGATGGCGCACTGGGCGTAGAACTTCGCCGCCGCCTCGGAACCGACCGGGAGGTAGCAGACGAGGACGTCGACCTGACGGTCCTTGAGGACCTGGACCACGTCGACCGGGGCCTCGGCGGACTCCTCGATGGTCTGGCGGTAGTACTTGCCCAGGCCGTCGAAGGTGTGGCCGCGCTGGACGGTCACGCCCGAGTTCGGGACGTCGCAGATCTTGATGGTGTTGTTCTCGCTGGCGCCGATGGCGTCCGAGAGGTCGAGGCCGACCTTCTTCGCGTCGACGTCGAAAGCGGCGACGAACTCGACGTCACCCACGTGGTAGTCGCCGAACTGGACGTGCATCAGACCGGGGACCTTGGACGCCGGGTCGGCGTCCTTGTAGTACTCGACGCCCTGCACCAGCGAGGCGGCGCAGTTGCCCACGCCGACGATGGCTACGCGAACCGAACCCATTCCGGTTGCTCCCTGTTTGTTCTCGGAACGAGGCCTGCGAGATACAGGCCTCACTTTGCAGTTTCGTCGGGCGGTCCGGGTCGTCTCCGATCCCGTCCCGCCCGCTCGCTCTCGATGAGCTCGTTGAGCCAGCGCACTTCACGCTCGACGGACTCCATGCCGTGCCGCTGCAGTTCGAGCGTGTAGTCGTCCAGGCGCTCCCGTGTACGGGCGAGCGAGGCGCGCATCTTCTCCAGGCGCTCCTCCAGCCGGCTGCGGCGGCCCTCCAGTACCCGCATCCGCACGTCCCGCTCGGTCTGACCGAAGAAGGCGAAGCGGGCGGCGAAGGACTCGTCCTCCCATGTGTCGGGGCCGGTGTGGGAGAGGAGCTCTTCGAAGTGCTCCTTACCTGCTGCCGTCAACCGGTAGACGATCTTGGCGCGGCGCCCTGCGAGTGAAGCGGCGAGAGCGTCTTCCGGGGCGTTCCCCGGTTCTTCGATCAACCAGCCGTTCGCGACCAGAGTCTTGAGGCAGGGGTAGAGAGTCCCGTAGCTGAACGCCCTGAACACCCCCAGCGAGGTGTTGAGCCGCTTGCGGAGCTCGTAACCGTGCATGGGGGATTCACGAAGCAGGCCGAGGACGGCGAACTCGAGGATGCCGGAGCGCCTGCTCATCCGCCTGCCCCTCTCTGCTTCGGAGTTTATGTCGAGCTGATGTATCGGCTCGATACATCCAGACGATAGAACGGGCTGCTCGAAGCGACAAGCGGTGACGTGGTGACCGGCGTCACATCACCGATTCGTACGACGCAAGTTGCCTGATTTGGGGTGAACTTCGGCACTGGTTGGGTTTTGGCCGTGCGTAGTCTGTGCGGCAGGACCACCGGGGGGAACCGGAATCACCTGCCGCTTCCAGGCCACTCGCCTGCCCGAGGAGTAGTCGTTCGATGAGCGAGCACCGCCGTAAACCGCCGCAGCCCCAGGGCGGCGGCCGCGCCGCGCCCCGTAGGGCCGCCCCGCAGCGCCCCGGCCGTGGTGCCGGACCCGGTCGTGACGTCCCCGCGGCGCCGCCCGGCGGACCGTATGCGGAAGCCGGAGCGCACGGGAGCCGAGCCGATGCCCGCCGGGCCGCCCAGCGGGGCCCCGCCGACCGTGGACGCGCAGGCGGGAAGGGGGGCAGAGGCGGAAAGGGCGGCAGTCGGTTCATCGACTACCCGCGCGCCGGCAAGGTCGGCTGGAAGCGTTTCGTGCCCTCCTGGAAGCTGGTCGGCGGTACCTTCCTGGGGTTCTTCGCAGTGATCTTCGCGGGTGCCGGCATCGGCATCGCCAGCGTGGGCACCCCGGACGCGAACAAGGCCGCCAAGGCGCAGAACAACGTCTTCCAATGGGCCGACGGCACCCAGATGGTCGCCACTGGCGGCACCACGAACCGGCAGATCGTCTCGATCGACCAGATTCCCCTGTCCATGCGGAACGCGGTGATCGCGGCCGAGAACGAGTCGTTCGAGACGGACAAGGGCGTCGACCCGATGGGCATCGCGCGCGCCGTGGTGAACATGGCCACCGGCGGCTCCACCCAGGGCGGCTCGACCATCACCCAGCAGTACGTCAAGAACACCTACCTCGACTCCGAGCAGACCCTCAAGCGCAAGGTCACCGAGCTCTTCATCGCGATCAAGCTGGGCGTCAGCGAGGAGAAGGACGTCGTCCTCGCCGGCTACCTGAACACCGCCTACTACGGCCGGGACGCCTACGGCATCCAGGCCGCCGCCCGCGCCTACTTCGGCAAGGACGCCAAGGACCTCAACCCGTCCGAGAGCGCCTTCCTCGCCTCCATGCTCAAGGGCCCGAACCTCTACAACCCGGACGGCGGCATCGGTCCCGCCGCCACCCCCGAGGCCAACGAGAAGCGCGCCCGGCTCCGCTGGGCCTGGGTGCTCGACCGCGAGGTCGCCGTGGGGCGCATGGCGCAGTCCGAGCGGGACAAGTACAAGGAGTTCCCCGCCAGGGTGGACTCCGAGCAGGCCCGCGGGATGTCCGGCCAGACCGGCTACCTCGTCGAGGTGGCCAAGCAGTACGTCATGAAGACCACCGGCATCACCGCCGAGAAGATGGCGCTCGGCGGCTACACGATCACCACCACCTTCGAGAAGCCCAGGGTGGACGCCCTGGTCAAGGCGGTGGAGGACACCCGCAACGACTTCCTCGACGAGAAGAAGCGGCCCCAGTACGACACCTACGTGCAGTTCGGCGCCGCCTCCGTGGACGTGAAGTCCGGGGCGATCGTGGCCCTGTACGGCGGGCCCGGCTGGGACCACAAGTACTTCGCCAACAACGCCAACACCTCCGGCGTCCCCGTCGGCTCGACCTGGAAGCCGTACGTCCTCGCGGCCGCCATGCAGTACGGCACGCAGAACTCCAAGGGCTCGGGCATCTCGGTCGACAGCAAGTACAACGCCGACGACCGCACCGTCATCAACGACCGCTCGGGCAAGCCGCTGCTCGGCTCCGACGGCCAGCCGTTCCGGCAGAAGAACGAGAGCGAGTACCCGTACGGCTACGTGACCCTGAACGAGGCGATGGAGAAGTCCATCAACGTGCCGTTCGCCCAGCTCGTCTTCGACGTCGGCCACAGCAAGGTCCGCGAGGTCGCGAAGTCGACCGGGATCCTGGAGGAGTCGATGGACAGGAACAACAACGCCTCCTTCGCCCTCGGCACCTCGACGCCCAGCGCCATCCGCATGGCCGACTCCTACGCCACCTTCGCCGCCTCCGGCACCCACCGGGAGCCCTTCTCCGTGAAGAAGGTCGTCAGGGACGGCAAGGAGGTGCCCGGCTTCGAGCCGCCCAAGGAGTCCCGCGCCATGGACGACTCCATCGCGGACAACGTCACCAAGGTCCTGCGCAACGTCGTGGAGAACGGCACCGGCACCAAGGCGAAGAAGCTGGGCCGCCCCGCGGCGGGCAAGACCGGCACCACCGACCAGAACAAGTCGGCCTGGTTCGTCGGCTACACCCCGGAGCTGTCCACCTCGGTCACCCTCTTCCGCAACGACCCGACCTCCAAGAACAAGGAGCTCATGTCGATGAACCACGTGGGCGGGGTCGACTCCATCCACGGTGGTGACATCCCGGCGGCCATCTGGACCGAGTACATGCGCGAGGCCCTCAAGGGCACCCCGGTCAAGCAGTTCCCCGAGGCCGAGGACATCGGCGTCATCGCGGACGCGGCCGGCGCCCCCCAGCCCACCCCCTCGGCCGTACCGTCGCCCTCCCTCTCGGTGTCGCCCTCGCCGAGCACCTCGCCCTCGGTGACCCCGTCGCCGTCCGGCAACGGCAAGCCGAGCTGCAAGCCCAGGCCCTGGAACCTGAACTGCGACCCGACGGTCACCGGCGGGGTGAACGCGGGAACCGACGCCGGAACCGGCCCCGGCGGCTCCCAGGGCGGCAACACCACCATGCCCTCCCCGACCACGCGTCCCGGCCGCCCGGGCGGATCGAGCAACTGGGGCAGCATCATGGGCGCCTCCGGCTGACCCCGTCCCCGTACCGCACGCGAGGAGGGCCGTCGCACACCGTGCGGCGGCCCTCCCCCGTGTACGCCGCGGTACGGCAGGATGGGCGCCATGACCAAGGTGCACGAGGACCGCCCCGTACCGCCCACCCAGCACGACGAGGTCGCCGCCGCCGGCAGCGAGTTCATCGGGGGCCCGGTCGGACGCCGCGCCCGGCTGGGCGGCCACTGGCTGAGCCCGGTCCGCGTCGTGGTCCTGGTGGTCCTCGGCATGTTCGCGCTGGGCATGGCCCAGAAGCTGCCGTGCTACGACTGGGCCTGGTTCCGGGGAGCGGGCTCGCAGTACACCCACGCCTGCTACTCCGACATCCCGCACCTGTACTCCGCCCGCGGCTTCGCCGAAGGCCTCGTGCCCTACCGCGACCAGTTCCCCGACATCGTGACCGACCCGAAGTACGGCGGCATGCAGTACCTGGAGTACCCGGTGCTCACCGGGGCCTTCATGCAGGTCGCCGCCTGGATGACGCCCACCGCCGGCTCCGTCCAGCACCGCGAGCAGATGTACTGGATGGTCAACGCGGGCATGCTGATGGCCTGCGCCGCCGTCATCGCCGTCTGCGTCGCCCGCACCCACCGCCGCAGGCCCTGGGACGCCCTGCTCCTCGCCCTGGCACCGGCCTTCGCGCTCAACGCCACCATCAACTGGGACCTGCCGGCCGTGGCCCTCACCGCCGTCGCGATGCTG
This sequence comes from Streptomyces sp. NPDC004126, assembly GCF_050275515.1. Lineage (NCBI taxonomy): Bacteria > Bacillati > Actinomycetota > Actinomycetes > Kitasatosporales > Streptomycetaceae > Streptomyces > Streptomyces sp. NPDC004126. The sequence goes on from NZ_JBNNPF010000004.1 coordinate 82,931, forward strand.
ATGTGGTCGCGCGGCCGGCCCCTGCTCGCCGGCGTCTTCATCGGCCTGGCGACCGCGGCCAAGCTCTACCCCGTCCTGCTGCTCGGCGTGCTCTTCGTGCTCTGCTGGCGGGCCGGGAAGTGGCGGGCGTTCGGCGCCGCGGCCCTCGGCGCGGTCGCGTCCTGGCTCCTGGTGAACGGCCCCGTCATGTACTTCGCCTGGAACGGGTGGAAGCGGTTCTACGAGTTCAGCCAGGAGCGGCCCATCGACTTCGGGTCCGTCTGGCTGCTGATCTCCCAGCGCACCGGGAACCCCCTCGAAGGGGCCAACACCTACGCGACCGGGCTCACCCTGCTGCTCTGCCTCGCCATCGGACTGCTCACCCTGACGGCCCCCAGGCGCCCGCGCTTCGCCCAGCTGGCCTTCCTGGTCGTCGCCGCGTTCATCCTGGCCAACAAGGTGTACTCGCCGCAGTACGTGCTGTGGCTCGTCCCGCTCGCCGCGCTGGCCCGCCCCCGCTGGCGGGACTTCCTGATCTGGCAGACGGGCGAGATCGCGTACTTCCTCGGGATCTGGTTCTATCTCGCCTACACGACCAGCGGGGACAAGCACCAGGGCCTGCCCCTGGAGGGCTACCAGCTGGCCATCACCGCCCACCTGCTGGCCACGCTGTACCTGTGCGCCGTCGTCGTACGCGACATCCTGCTGCCCGAGCGCGACGTCGTACGGCGCGACGGCTCGGACGACCCCTCCGGCGGCGTCCTGGACGGGGCCGAGGACGTCTTCACCCTCTCGGAAAAGGCGAAGGCGCCGCAGTACGCGGCGCCTTCGGAAGGACAGCGGGTCGCCTGGGGCGTGGACCCCAGGGACTGACCGGGCCGGCCGGCCCGGGTACCGGGGACCGGCTCAGGAGTCGAGCACCCGGTCGAACTGCGTCGTGGTGTGGCGCAGGTGGGCCACCAGCTCGTCGCCCACCTTCGGCTCGGTCGCGTCCGAGGGCACGAACAGGATCGACACCTGCATGTGCGGCGGCTCGGCGAACCAGCGCTGCTTGCCCGCCCAGACGAAGGGCGACAGGTTCCGGTTGACCGTGGCCAGACCGGCCCGGGCGACGCCCTTGGCGCGCGGCATCATCCCGTGGAGGGCCTTGGGGGCCTCCAGCCCCACACCGTGGGAGGTGCCGCCCGCGACCACGACCAGCCAGCCGTCGGAGGCGGCCTTCTGCTGGCGGTAGCCGAAGCGGTCGCCCTTGGCGACCCGGGTGACGTCCAGGACCGAGCCCCGGTACTGGGTCGCGTCGTGGTCGCCCAGCCACAGGCGGGTGCCGATGCGGGCCCGGAAGCGGGTCTGCGGGAACTGCTGCTGGAGTCGTGCCAGCTCCTCGGCCCGCAGGTGGCTGACGAACATGGTGTGCAGCGGCAGCCGGGCCGCGCGCAGCCGGTCCATCCAGCCGATGACCTCCTCGACGGCGTCCGAGCCGTCCGGGCGGTCCAGCGGCAGGTGCAGGGCGAAGCCCTCCAGCCGGACGTCCTCGATCGCCGACTGGAGCATGCCGAGGTCCTGCTCGGAGATGCCGTGGCGGCGCATCGAGCTCATGCACTCGATGACCACGCGGGCCCCGACCAGGCCGCGGACCCCGTCCACCGAGGCCACCGAGCGGATCACCCGGTCGGGCAGCGGCACCGGGTCCTCGCCCCGCCGGAACGGGGTGAGGACGAGCAGGTCGCCGCCGAAGTGGTCCTTGATGCTCGCGGCTTCGTACGTGGTGCCGACGGCCAGGATGTCGGCGCCCATCCGGGTCGCCTCCTCGCACAGCCGCTCGTGGCCGAAGCCGTAGCCGTTGCCCTTGCAGACCGGGATCAGACCGGGGAACTGGTCCGTGATCTGCTTCTGGTGCGCACGCCAGCGCGCGGTGTCGACGTAGAGCGTGAGCGCCATGCCCGTCCGGAACCTCTCTCGAAAAACAGCTGGGTCAGCGGCGCGACATGTAGATGTCGAGCGCCTTGTGCAGCACCTTGTTGAGCGGGAAGTCCCACTCGCCGACGTACTCGACGGCCTCGCCGCCCGTACCGACCTTGAACTGGATCAGGCCGAACAGGTGGTCGTTCTCGTCCAGCGTGTCAGAGATGCCGCGCAGGTCGTAGACGCTGGCACCCAGCGCGTACGAATCGCGCAGCATGCGCCACTGCATCGCGTTCGAGGGGCGGACCTCGCGCTTGTGGTTCGCGGAGGCGCCGTAGGAGTACCAGACGTGCTGCCCGACGGTGATCATCGTGGCGGCGGCCAGCGGCTCACCCTCGTGCTTGGCGATGTACAGGCGCATGCGGTTGGGGTCCTCGGAGTTGAGGGCCGTCCACTGGCGCTGGAAGTAACTGAGCGGGCGCGGGCGGAACTTGTCGCGCTCGGCGGTGATCTCGTAGAGGTACTGCCAGGTCGGCAGGTCCTCGTAGCCGCCCTGGACGACCTCGACGCCGGCCTTCTCGGCCTTCTTGATGTTGCGGCGCCACAGCTGGTTGAAGCCCTTCAGGACGTCGTCCAGGGAGCGGTTGGCCAGCGGGACCTGGAAGACGTAGCGGGGCTGGACGTCGCCGAAGCCGGCGCCGCCGTCCTCGCCCTGCTGCCAGCCCATGCGGCGCAGCTTGTCGGACACCTCGAAGGCGCGCGGCTCGATGTGCGAGGCCTCGACGTCGCGCAGGCGCTTGACCTCGGGGTCCTGGATGCCGGACTTGATGGCGGCCGAGTTCCAGCGGCGGATGACGACGGGCGGACCCATCTTCACGGTGAAGGCGCCCTGCTGCTTGAGGTGGGCCAGCATCGGCTGGAGCCACTCGTCCAGGTTCGGGGCGTACCAGTTGATGACCGGGCCCTCGGGGAGGTACGCGAGGTACCGCTTCACCTTGGGCAGCTGGCGGTACAACACGAGCGCGACACCGACGAGTTCGCCGTTCTTGTCGAACCAGCCGAGGTTCTCCGAACGCCACTCGTTCTTGACGTCGGCCCATGCCGGGACCTGGCAGTGGCTAGCCGAAGGCAGGCTCTGGAGGTACGCCAGATGCTGCTCTCGGCTGATGGTGCTCAGGGACAGGCTCATGCGGGGTGTCTCCTCCGGCGGCTTCGCTGCTATGGCGCGAAGCCTACTGCGACGGTGGCGCCACCCATCTGGGGGACGGGCCGGTGCCCGGGCCGGAGGTGGGCCGGCGCCCCGTCGCGGAGGTCCCCCGGTCAGCCCAGCCAGCCGCCGAAGAGGCCGCCGTGCGCCATTCCGAGCATGAAGCCGAAGGCAGACGCGCCAAGGCCGATGATCAGCGCGAAGCGTTCCCGGGTGGTGGCGGAGATGAACTGTCCGTAGAGCCCGGTCCCGATCCCGATCAGCCCGGCCCAGGAGCTGAGCAGGTGCAGATTGTGGAAGAACGCAGTGACGAACGCCACGGCGCCGAGGACCAGGGTGGCCACCATCAGGGCGTCCTGGACCGGATGGGGCTTGCCGTCGGTGGAGAGGAGGGAGATCGGCGGGCGGGGCGAGGACTGGCCGTGCATTGCCTGTGCCATCGGAAGGCACCTCCTGGCTGACGCAGAGCGGTGCGCGGCGCCGCCTCCGGCCTGGGGCGGGGGGTGCGGCACCGGGCACACCCGATGGATACAGATTGTGGCCCTCTCCTGCCGGATTTCAACCGGAAGGACGCGAGCAGGTAGTCTGTACAGCTGCGCGGTGTCTGCTCTCGGACGCCGTGCACACGCATCACGACCCTCCTGCCACGGAACGACCGTGGCCGCTGAGTCCAAAGGAGGTGGGTTCCACATGCGTCACTACGAAGTGATGGTCATCCTCGACCCCGATCTCGAGGAGCGCGCTGTCGCCCCCCTGATCGAGAACTTCCTCTCCGTCGTCCGTGAGGGCAACGGAAAGGTCGAGAAGGTCGACACCTGGGGCCGTCGTCGTCTCGCTTACGAGATCAAGAAGAAGCCCGAGGGCATCTACTCGGTCCTCGACCTGCAGGCCGAGCCTGCGGTCGTCAAGGAGCTCGACCGCCAGATGAACCTGAACGAGTCGGTTCTCCGGACCAAGGTCCTCCGCCCCGAGACCCACTGAACTCCGGTTCAGCGGTAATCGGGACCGAGTAGCACAGCAGCCCAGCAGCAATCCCCGCCGAGAGGTTCATCCATGGCAGGCGAGACCGTCATCACGGTCGTCGGCAATCTCGTCGACGACCCCGAGCTGCGCTTCACCCCCTCGGGTGCGGCGGTCGCGAAGTTCCGTGTCGCGTCCACCCCCCGCACCTTCGACCGTCAGACCAACGAGTGGAAGGACGGCGAGAGCCTGTTCCTGACCTGCTCGGTGTGGCGGCAGGCGGCTGAGAACGTCGCCGAGTCCCTTCAGCGGGGCATGCGCGTCATCGTGCAGGGCCGGCTGCGGCAGCGGTCCTACGAGGACCGTGAGGGTGTCAAGCGCACGGTCTACGAGCTGGACGTCGAGGAAGTCGGCCCCAGCCTGAAGAACGCCACGGCCAAGGTCGCCAAGACCACCGGTCGCGGTGGCCAGGGTGGATACGGCGGCGGTCAGCAGCAGCAGGGCGGTGGCGGCGGCTGGGGCGGAGCCCCCAGCAACGGGCCCCAGGGCGGCGGAGCTCCCTCCGACGACCCGTGGGCGTCCAGCGCGCCGGCCGGCGGCCAGCAGGGCGGCGGCGGGGGCGGCTGGGGCGGAAGCTCCGGCGGCTCCGGCGGCGGCTACTCGGACGAGCCGCCCTTCTAGGGCAGCTCCTTCCACACTTCTTGATCACACAGGAGAGACACAATGGCGAAGCCGCCTGTGCGCAAGCCTAAGAAGAAGGTCTGCGCGTTCTGCAAGGACAAGACCGCGTACGTGGACTACAAGGACACGAACATGCTGCGGAAGTTCATTTCCGACCGCGGCAAGATCCGTGCCCGCCGCGTTACCGGCAACTGCACGCAGCACCAGCGTGACGTCGCCACGGCCGTGAAGAACAGCCGTGAGATGGCGCTGCTGCCCTACACGTCCACCGCGCGATAAGGAAAGGGTGACCGACTAATGAAGATCATCCTGACCCACGAGGTCTCTGGCCTCGGCACCGCCGGCGATGTCGTCGACGTCAAGGACGGTTACGCTCGCAACTACCTGGTCCCGCGTGGTTTCGCGATCCGCTGGACCAAGGGTGGCGAGAAGGACGTGGCGCAGATCCGCCGCGCCCGCAAGATCCACGAGATCGCGACCATCGAGCAGGCCAACGAGGTCAAGGCCAAGCTCGAGGGCGTGAAGGTCCGTCTGGCCACCCGCGCGGGTGACGCCGGTCGCCTCTTCGGTTCCGTCACCCCGGCTGACATCGCTTCCGCGGTCGAGGCTTCCGGTGGCCCGAAGGTCGACAAGCGTCGCGTGGAGCTGGGCTCCCCGATCAAGACCCTCGGTTCGTACCAGGTCTCCGTGCGTCTGCACGCCGAGGTCGTCGCGAACGTGGGCATCGAGGTCGTCGCCGCCTAAGGGCAGCGCATGAAGGGCCGCACCCTCCGGGGTGCGGCCCTTCGTCGTTCCCGGGATGCTCCCGGGGGGACGTTTCACGTGAAACATCCCGCCGTCACCGGGTGGCCTCCCAGGTCGGCGGATGGCTCCCGCGACCCGGATCACCGGGTGGCTCCCGCGACCAGCCAGCGGCCGGAGCGGGCGCGGAGCTGGAGGGTGGCCATCCGGACGAGCATCATCAGCGTCATGGCCCACCAGAGCGCCGTCAGCCCGCCGCCCAGGGCGGGGACCAGGAGCGCGGCCGGGGCGAAGACGGCCAGGGTCAGCAGCATCGCCCAGGCGAGGTAGCGCCCGTCGCCGGCCCCCATCAGCACTCCGTCCAAGACGAAGACGACCCCGCAGACGGGCTGGGCCAGGGCCACGACCAGCAGGGCGGGCAGCAGTGCGTCCTCGACCACGGGGTCGCTGGTGAACAGCGGGATGAACACGGGACGTGCCAGGACGACCAGCAGCCCCAGGACGACGCCCGAGACCACACCCCACGTCAGCATCCGCCGGCAGACGGTCTTGGCCCCCTCGGTGTCGCCGGCCCCCAGGTAGCGGCCGATGATGGCCTGGCCGGCGATGGCGATCGCGTCCAGGGCGAAGGCGAGCAGGCTCCAGAGGGACAGCAGGATCTGGTGGGCCGCGATGTCGGCGTCCCCCAGCCGGGCCGCCACGGCGGTCGCGATCATCAGGATGGCGCGCAGGGACAGCGTGCGGACCAGCAGCGGCACACCGGCCTGGGCGCAGGCGCGGATCCCGGCCGCGTCGGGCCGCAGGGAGGCGCCGTGGCGCCGGGCGCCGCGGACGACCACGAAGAGGTACGCGGCGGCCATGGCGCACTGGGCGATGACCGTGCCCCAGGCCGATCCGGCGATGCCGAGGCCGGCGCCGTAGACCAGGGCCACGTTGAGGGCGCCGTTGAGGGCGAAGCCTCCGATGGCCACGTAGAGCGGCGTACGGGTGTCCTGGAGGCCGCGGATGACGCCGGTGGCCGCCAGGACCATGAGCATGGGGGGGATGCCGAGCGCAGAGATCCGGAGATACGTTTCTGCGTAAGGGGCTGCGGTCTCCGAGGCCCCGAAGAGGGAGACCAGGCCGGATGCGCCGAGCAGGACCGCGACGAGGACCGCGGTGCCGAGCAGGAGCGCGAGCCAGATGCCGTCCATGCCCTGCCGGATGGCGGACTGGAGGTCACCGGCGCCGACGCGCCGGGCGACGGCCGCGGTGGTTGCGTAGGCGAGGAAGACGAAGACGCTGACGGCCGTGGTCAGGAGCGCCGCCGCGACACCGAGGCCGGCCAGCTGGGAGGTGCCGAGGTGTCCCACGATGGCGCTGTCGGCCATCACGAAGAGCGGCTCGGCCACGAGCGCACCGAAGGCCGGCACGGCGAGTGCGAGGATCTCGCGGTCGTGTCGTCTCGCGGTCGGCTTCGCGGTGGTGGGGGCCTGTGTCATGTGCTCAATCTAATCTTCCACAGGTAATGGATACAAGGGTCTTTGGATCCTTACCAAGCCTCTGACTTGGGCGTTCTTTCCGGCCCGTTGGGAGCGATCTTGAGACAGTGGCCAAGAATTTTCTCCACCGTCGTCCGGGGAAGAGAAAATCGCAGGTCAGGGTGGGTGTGTGGAGGGGGCGGGTGATTTTGTCCACAGCGTCGTCCCCCGGTCTGTGCACAGCTTCGGGCGACTTACCCACAGCATTGGCTCCGTCGTCCACATCTCATCCACACAGCCTGTGGATAACAAGATTGGCTGACGTCGCTCGCGGCCCTACCGTTGTGCGTTGCCCGACGCGCCCGGAGCCGTTTCGGGTGTCCCAAATGTCAGAGCCGTGTCGTAGAAAGATTGCCACGGCGAGGTCCGCGTTGCGGACGGGAGGAGGTGGCCCGGTGAGCATGCCCGAGCCCATGGACGACCCCTGGGCCGACAGCGGTCCCAGTGACCGTCTGCCCGCCCGCTCGCGCCGCGGCGGCGAAGGCCGCGGCCGCGGGGACGACCAGCAGGACCGGGGCCGCGAGGGCGGCTCCTGGGACGGCGGAGGAGGCGGCTTCGAGCGCGTCCCGCCGCAGGACCTGGACGCCGAGCAGTCGGTGCTCGGCGGCATGCTGCTGTCCAAGGACGCGATCGCCGACGTGGTCGAGGTCCTCAAGGGCCACGACTTCTACCGGCCCTCTCACGAGACGATCTACCAGGCCATCCTCGACCTGTACGCGAAGGGCGAGCCCGCCGACCCGATCACGGTCGGCGCCGAGCTGACCCGCCGCGGCGAGATCAGCAAGGTCGGCGGCGCCTCGTACCTGCACACCCTGGTGCAGTCCGTGCCGACCGCGGCGAACGCCGAGTACTACGCGGAGATCGTCCACGAGCGGGCCGTCCTGCGCCGCCTCGTCGCGGCCGGTACGAAGATCACGCAGATGGGCTACGCGGCGGACGGCGACGTCGACGAGATCGTCAACAGCGCCCAGGCCGAGATCTACGCCGTCACCGAGCAGCGGACCTCCGAGGACTACCTGCCGCTGGGCGACATCATGGAGGGCGCGCTCGACGAGATCGAGGCGATCGGCTCGCGCTCCGGCCAGATGTCCGGCGTGCCGACCGGCTTCACCGACCTCGACTCCCTGACCAACGGCCTGCACCCGGGCCAGATGATCGTCATCGCCGCCCGCCCCGCGATGGGCAAGTCGACGCTCGCGCTGGACTTCGCCCGCGCCTGCTCCATCAAGAGCAACCTGCCGAGCGTCATCTTCTCCCTCGAAATGGGCCGCAACGAGATCGCCATGCGCCTGCTCTCGGCGGAGGCCCGGGTGGCGCTGCACCACATGCGCTCCGGCACCATGACCGACGACGACTGGACCCGGCTCGCCCGCCGGATGCCGGACGTCTCGGCCGCCCCGCTGTACATCGACGACTCCCCCAACCTGTCGATGATGGAGATCCGCGCCAAGTGCCGCCGGCTCAAGCAGCGCAACGACCTCTCCCTCGTCGTCATCGACTACCTCCAGCTGATGCAGTCGGGCGGCTCGCGCCGGCCCGAGAGCCGCCAGCAGGAGGTCTCGGACATGTCCCGAAACCTCAAGCTGCTGGCCAAGGAGCTCGAGGTGCCGGTGATCGCGCTCTCCCAGCTGAACCGTGGCCCCGAGCAGCGCACCGACAAGAAGCCGATGGTCTCCGACCTGCGTGAATCCGGCTCGATCGAGCAGGACGCCGACATGGTGATCCTGCTGCACCGCGAGGACGCGTACGAGAAGGAGTCGCCCCGCGCGGGCGAGGCGGACCTGATCGTCGCCAAGCACCGAAACGGTCCGACGGCCACCATCACCGTGGCCTTCCAGGGCCACTATTCGCGGTTCGTGGACATGGCCAACACGTAGCATCCGATCATGGACGCGCTCTCTGAAGACCTGGAACTGCTCCCCGCCACCCGGCGTGCCCTGCGGCACCGGGTCGCCGTCGCCCAGCGCGAGGGCCGGTCCCCTTCGCTGGTGGCGGCCGTCGTCCGCGGCGGGGAGGTGGTCTGGGAGGGCTCCCGGACCTGCGTGGAGGGCCACGGGCCGGACGGGAACGTGCAGTACCGGATCGGCTCGATCACCAAGACCTTCACCGCCGTCCTGGTGATGCGGCTGCGGGACGAGGGCTTGCTGGACCTGTCGGACCCGCTGGGCAAGCACCTGCCCGGGAGCGGTGCGGACGAGGTGACCATCGCCCAGCTGCTGGCCCACACCTCGGGCCTCGCGGCGGAGACGCCGGGCGAGTGGTGGGAGCGCTCGTCGGCGGCGCTTCGGCCGGAGCTGGCGGACGTACTCGGCGAGGAGCCGTTCAAGCACGTGCCGGGGACCCGGTTCCACTACTCCAACCCCGGTTACACCCTGCTGGGTTCGCTCGTGGAGGCGCTCCGGGGCAGGTCGTGGGAGGAAGTGCTGCGCGCCGAGGTGCTGGAGCCGCTGGGGCTCGGCCGTACGAGCGGCCTGCCGCAGGCTCCCCACGCGGGCGGCTGGGCGGTGCACCCCTGGGCGGACGTGATGATGCCGGAGCCGTCCGAGGACCTGGGGCTGATGGCGGCGGCCGGTCAGCTCTGGTCGACCACCGGTGATCTGGCCCGCTTCGCGCGGCTGTTGATGCGGGGCGACGACCGGGTGCTGAGCGCCGAGAGCGTACGGGAGATGCGTACGTCGGTGGCGCCCCCGGAGCCCGGCTCCGCCGACCTCGGCTACGGTCTGGGACTCCAGCTGGCGGACCAGGGCGGGCGCAGGCTCACGGGGCACGGCGGTTCGCTGCCCGGGTTCGTCGCGGGCCTCTGGTTCAGCGAGGCGGACGATGTGGCGGCGGTCGTACTGGCCAACTGCACCTCGGGCCTGCCGGCTTCCACGGTGGCCGCCGATCTCGTCGCGATCGTCTCGGAGGCGGAGCCGCGCATCCCCGAGCCCTGGCGTCCGTTCAAGGAGGACGAGCAGGTGCCGCTGGAGCTGTGCGGTCCCTGGTACTGGGGGACTTCGGCCCAGGTCCTGCGGCTGAACCAGGACGGCTCGCTGGAGCTGAGCCCGGTCGGCGCCACCGGCCGGCCGGCCCGGTTCCGCGCCGAACCGGACGGCACCTGGACCGGCCTGACGGGCTACTACGCGGGCGAGACGCTGCGGGCGGTCAGGCGCGAGGACGGGTCCGTGAGCCACCTCGACCTCGCGTCGTTCGTCTTCACGCGCGAGCCGTACGACCCGGCGGCCCCGGTGCCCGGCGGGGCGGACGCGCAGGGCTGGCGCGGCATCGGCTGAGGCCCGGCGGGCCGCGCGCCCGGCTCAGGCGACGAGTTCGCGCTCCAGCGGGGTGCGGAAACGGGGCGTGACGCGGGCGTCGCCCACCCACTCCGCGAGCCGGGCAGCCTCCGCGGCGACCGCCTCCTCGGCGGCCCGGCCGGGGTCGCCCAGCAGCCGCCAGACGATCTCTCCGTCGGAGCGCTGGGCCCAGCCCCCGACGATCTCGCCGTTCCACCACACGGTGGGCCCGATGTTGCCCGCGTAGTCGAACAGGGCGGGACGGTGGGCGGGGTCGAGGTGGAAGCCCCGGTCCGCCCAGCCCATGGCGCTGGGGTCGAGGCAGGGCAGCAGCGCGGCCCAGGGCTCCGGGGCCGGCTCGGGCCCGGTGTCACCGGGGCAGACGAGCGCGGTGCCGCCGTCGTCGAGGCGGACCTGCTCGGGGCCCACGGCGGCCAGGGCCTTGCGCACGTCGGTGAGGCTCCAGCCGGTCCACCACTTGAGGTCGGCCTCGGTGGCCGGGCCGTATGCGTGGAGCCAGCGGCGGGCGAGTTCGCCGCGGGCCTCGGCGGCGGGCACGGCGGACCACGGCTGCGTGTGCACCCACCGGAACTGGCTGGACGTCCACGTCCCGCGCGGCCGGTCCCGCCGGATGCGGCCGTCGGCGGCCAGGAGGCGGATCACGCGGGTGGCCACACCGGTCTCGGTCTCGTACTTCTTGCCCCGGCCGACGGTGATCTTCTGCCGCAGGGCGGGCACCGCCGCGGAGAGCTGGCTGCCCGTCGCCGTGCCCAGGGCGTCGAGCGTGTCGAGGGCGGCGGCCTCGGCCCGCTCCAGCCAGTCGGCGTCGAGCCCCTGGCCGTCGTCCGCGAGGTGCTTGAGGAGGGTCCGGCGCTCCTTCGCCGCGATGCCCCGGGCGGTGGACGAGTCGACGTACGGGGCGAGTTCCGTGGAGACGGCGAAGAGGGTGTTGCGCATGCTGAGCATGCGGACGAGGCTGACGTCCCCGTACAGGGCCTGCTCGACCGCGGCGGGCCCGCCCTCGGCCAGCCGGGCGCGGAGGGAGAGGAAGACGGTCGCGGCGTCCGTGGCGTGCAGGGCGACGACCGCGTCCGCGACCCGGGCCGGGGTGGCGGCGCGGACGGAGGGGGCCAGACGGTGCCGCCGGCCCAGCCGGTGGCGGCGCTCGGCGGTGGTGACGAGGGGGAGGCCGGTGCTCATCCTCCCGATCGTAGGCCGGGCCGCCGACAGCGGCCCGACCTTTGCGGGGACCGATCAGAGCTGGAGCTTGAACCCCACGTGGGAGGCGGTGAAACCGAGCCGCTCGTAGAACCGGTGGGCGTCCGTGCGGGTCACGTCCGAGGTGAGCTGGACCAGCACGCAGCCCTCCTGCCGGGACCGCTCGACGGCCCACTCGATGAAGCGGGTCCCGAGGCCGCTGCCGCGCTCGTCGGCGTGGACGCGGACGCCTTCGATGATGGACCGGGTGGCGCCCTTGCGGGACAGGCCGGGGACGATCGTGAGCTGGAGGGTGCCCACGACGCGTTCGGCGCGGACCGCGACGACGACCTGCTGGTGGGGGTCGTCGGTCAGCCGCTTCAGTGCCGCGGCGTACGGGGCCAGGTCGTCCGGGGATTCGCGGGTGGCGCCGAGCGGGTCGTCGGCGAGCATGGCGACGATGTCGGGCAGGTCGGCCTCGGTGGCCGGCCGGATGGTGAGCTCGGGGGCTCCGGTCATGGGGGTCTCCTCGTTTTCAGCCGGCGGCGACGGTGAGCGGTGCCCAGCGGCGGGACCAGTCGCCGGGAAGGCCCGGGACGTCCCTGGTCATGACGGTGTTGAAGGCCACGGACTCCAGGCCGCGCTCCTTGAGCCAGACGAGGAGTTCCTCGTGGCGCACGTCCACGTCGGTGCGCAGGTCCCGTCCGGTGCCGGCGGCCAGCTCGGACACCAGGGCCTTGGCGGTGGCGGTGTCACGGGCGATCAGGGGGCCGACGACATGGGTGTCCATGTTGGGCCAGATCGAGGCGTAGCCGATGAGCGCACCGGAGCGGTCCTCGGCGACGAGCAGCCTGTCGGTGAAGGCCGGGAGCCGGGTGATGAGGTGGGTCCGGTCGGTGCCGAACACCTCGGTGTCCAGCCGGACGATCCCCTGGAGGTCCTCGGCGGAGGCCGGGCGGACGCGGACACCGGCGGGGCCGGCGGCGGCGCCGTCCGGCTCGGGGCGGAAGGCGCCCCGGAGCATCTCGGCGCGGCCGGTGGTGTCGAAGCCGAGCTCCTCGTAGAGCGGGCGGCCGTACGGGGTGGCGTGCAGGGTGAGCGGGACGCCGGCGAGCACCTCGTCGCACACGTGCCGCATGAGGTGCCGGCCGAGGCCCTGGCGGGCGTACCGGTCGGCGACGAGGACCATCCCGATGGCGGCCAGGTCGGGCTTGGCTCCGGGGTTCCCGTACCGGGTGACGACGCAGGCGGCGGCGAGTCCCCGGCCGTCGGGCGCGTCGATCCCGTAGCCGTCGCCGGCGGCGAGGAGCAGCCCCCACTTGTGGTCCTCGCGCGGCCAGCCGCGGTCTTCGGACAGGTCGGCGCAGTGACGGAGGTCTTCCGTGGTCAGTGCGCGGATCGGCAGGTCGGTGAGCGGTGGTGGTGTCACCGGCCCAGAGTGGATCATCGGCTCGTGGGGAGTCCAGGGAATTGAGGGACCGGGAAGCCGATGTTTCACGTGAAACAGCGGCTGTTTCACGTGAAACATCGGCCTCGCCCGACGGAGCGGATAGCCTCGGCAGCTATGACTTCGCTGCACCTGTTCGACCTCGACGGCACCCTGATGTACGGCTCGGCAGCACCGGTGGAGATCTCCCGGCAGCTCGGGGCGGACACTGAGATCGCCGAGCTGGAGCGGGCCTTCGGCGCCCGGGAGATCGGCCCGCACGAGTTCTCGGTCGCGGCCCGGGAGCTGTGGTCGGAGCTGACGCCCGCGCACGTCCGCGCGGCCTTCGACGGGTCGCCCTGGCTGGCGGGCATCCAGGAGGTCTGGACGGAGATCCGGGAGCGCGGTGACTACTGCGCGGTGATCTCCCTGTCCCCCTCGTTCTTCGTGGAGCTGCTGCTGGAGTGGGGGGCGCACGCCGCGCACGGCTCGGTCTTCCCGGCGGTGCCCTTCACCGCCCCCGTCGACGTGGCCGGGATCCTGACGCCGGAGCGCAAGGTGGAGGTCGCGGACTCGCTGTGCGCGCGCTTCGGGGTGGGCCGGGCCGACTGTGTCGCGTACGGGGACTCGATGACCGATGCGGTGCTCTTCGAGGCGGTGCCCCGCTCGGTCGCGGTGAACGCGCGCCCCCACCTGGCGGCCCGTGCCACGCACGTCTACCAGGGTCGTGACCTCCGGGAGGCATACCAGCTGCTGGGTGCGGCACGCCCGGGAGTCGAGGCATCTTAAGGGGAAAAGGGGGTTCGAAACCCCGTTTCCTCCATTCCTCCGCCGTGCTCTCGGTCGGCTGGCACGCTGTGAAACCCGGAACCACGGATTCGGGGCCGTGGCGTGTGAGACCCGACCGAGATGCTCGAAGCGAGGCACCGCATGGACGCTCCGCCCACCAGATCGGCCAGACCGACGGGCCGGATAACCTCCGGGGGCGGTGCCCTCGAGCCCTCCCCGGACGCCGTGCTCATCCGCCGGACCCTCGCGGAGATCGCACCCGTCGCGGACAAGGTGACCTCCTACTTCTACGCCCTGGTCTTCACGGGGCACCCCGAGGTCCGGGAGATGTTCCCGGCGGCCATGGACGTCCAGCGCGACCGGCTGCTCAAGGCCCTGCTGACCGCCGCCGAGCACATCGACGACCCCGCGGTGCTGACCCCCTACCTGCGCCGGCTCGGCGCGGGCCACCGCAAGTACGGCACCGTCTCCGCCCACTACCCGGCGGTCGGCGAGGCGCTGATCGGCGCGCTGGCCCGGTACGCGGAACTCACCTGGGGGCCGGAGACCGAGGCGGCGTGGGTGCGCGCGTACACGGCCATCTCGCAGACGATGATCGACGCGGCGGCGGAGGACGAGGCCAGGGCGCCGGCCTGGTGGCACGCCGAGGTGGTCTCGCACGACCTGCGCACCTCGGACATCGCCGTGCTGACGGTCCGCCCCGACCAGCCGTACCCGTTCCTCGCCGGCCAGTACACGACCCTGGAGACCCCCTGGTGGCCGCGGGTCTGGCGGCACTACTCCTTCGCCTCGGCGCCCCGGGCGGACGGGCTGCTGTCCTTCCACGTCAAGGCCGTCCCGGCGGGCTGGGTCTCCAACGCCCTGGTGCGGCACGCCCGGCCGGGCGACGTCCTGCGGCTGGGACCGCCGGCCGGTTCGATGGTGGTGGACCACAGCACCGACAACGGGATGCTGTGCCTGGGCGGCGGTACCGGCATCGCCCCGATCAAGGCCCTGATCGAGGACGTCGCCGAGCACGGGGAGCGTCGCCCGGTGGAGGTCTTCTTCGGGGCGCGCAGCGATCACGACCTGTACGACAAGGACACCCTGCTCGGGTTGCAGCGCTCCCATCCGTGGCTGTCGGTCCGCCCGGTGATCGGCGAGGGGCTGGCGGGACAGCTGCCGCAGGCGGTCGGTGAGAACGGGCCCTGGAGGTCGTACGACGCCTTCATCTCGGGGCCGCCGGCAATGGTCCGCAGCGGTGTGGACGCGCTCAAGCGGATCGGGATTCCCGGGGAGCGGATCCGCTTCGACGCCCTGGAGGAGCTGGCGGGCGTGGCCGGCTGAGCACGCCGCGGCCCGCCGGCCCTCCGGGTGCCGTCAGCCCAGGTCGGGGGCGTGCATGGCGCGCACCCCCTCGATGTTGCCGTCGAGGTAGTGGCGCAGCGAGAGCGGAACCAGGTGGACGGCGGCGATGCCCACCCGGCTGAAGGGCACGCGGACGATCTCGTACTCGCCCTCGGGTTCGTCGACCTCGGGCCCGTGGCGCAGGCCGGGGTCCATGGACGCGAGCCGGCAGACGAAGAAGTGCTGCACCTTCACCCCGGTCACTCCCCCGGAGGCGATGTGCTCGACGGTGTCGACGAAACAGGGCACCACATCGGTGATCTTGGCTCCCAGTTCTTCGTGGAGCTCCCGGTGGAGGGCGTCGATGACGGTGCTGTCGGAGGTTTCCACACCGCCGCCGGGAGTGAGCCAGTACGGGTCGACGCCGGGCTTGGTGCGCTTGATGAGGATCAGGTCGTCACCGTCGAGCAGGATCGCGCGGGCGGTGCGTTTGACCACGGGACGTTCGGTCATGGGAGAAGAGTGGCCCACACCCGGCCTTCCGAAACGCGCCATCGTCCGGAACCCGAGGCACTCACCAGTGCGCCGCGGCACGCAGCAGGCGGTCGTGGGCCCGGGCGAGGTGGGCGAGCGCCAGGCTGCCCGCCCGTACGACGAGGAACCAGGTGCGCAGCGGAGGCACGGCGGGTTCCAGCAGGGAGACGACCTCACCGCGGTCCAGGGCTTCCTGGCACAGGTAGCGGGGCAGGACGGCCAGCCCGGCGCCGGCCCGGACGCATCCCAGTACGGCCCGCAGGTCCGGGGCCACGACGGTGGCGGCGGAGTCGGGCACGGAGTCGAAGACGGCGGCCCAGTAGCGGGTGACCAGGGGCAGGCTCTCGTGGACCTCGACGACCGGGATGCCGTCGAGTGCCGCGGGTCCGGAAGCGCCCAGTGCGGCGGGGTCGGCCAGGGCGGCCCAGTAGGGAGCGGCGACCAGGACCTGGTCCTCGTCGCAGAGGACGGTCGTGGTGAACGGGCCGCCGCGCGGCCGGCCGGTGGTGACGACCAGGTCGTGCTGCCCGGCGGCCAGACCGGCGAGGTTCTCCTCGGTGCCGGGCGCGAGGACGGTCCGCAGGGTCTGGCCCTGGCCGACCAGGGGCGCGAGGGCGGGCAGTACGCGCAGGCAGAGGAATTCCGGGGGCCCGGCGAGGTGCAGGGTCCGCAGGGCCCCGGCGGCCTCCCGCCCGCTCTCGGCGATCCGGAGCAGCGCGTCGAGGTGCGGGGCGGCCTTGTGGGCCAGTTCGTCCCCGACGGCCGTGGGGGTGACGCCCCGGGCGCGCCGGTGGAACAGGGGCCGGCCGAGCTGCCGCTCCAGGGTGCGGATCTGGGAGGTGACGGCGGGCTGTGACAGCCCGAGGAGCGCGGCGGCCCGGGTGAACGAGCCGGCCCGGTGCACGGCGACGAAGGTGCGCAGCAGGGCCAGGTCCATGGCGGCCCCTCTCGGTGGGGGCCTTCAACTATAAATATGCCGATAGGCCCCTGTCGTTACCGTGATTGGACTCTGACGCTGAGTCAACTAGCCTTGTCGGCGTGGTTCTTCTCTCGGGGAACCCGGGGCGGTCCGAGCCACCAGGGGGGAGGCTCGGACCGCCCTGATGCCCCTGGGCCGGTCAGGCTCCGGCTGCCGCGGAATCGAGGGCCCGGAGCACGTCGGCGACCAGGTCCTCGGGGTCCTCGGCCCCGGCGGAGAACCGGATGAAGCCCTCCGGCACGTCGTCGCCGCCCCAACGGCCGCGCCGCTCCGCGGTGGAGCGGACCCCGCCGAAGCTCGTGGCGTCCTCGACCAGGTGCAGGCTGGTCATGAAGCGTTCGGCGTGCGCGCGGTCCGGGAGGGTGAAGGAGACCACCGAGCCGAAGCCGCGCATCTGGCGGGCGGCCGTCTTGTGGGAGGGGTCCGAGGGGAGCCCCGGGTAGCGCAGCCCGGTGACCTCGGGCCGGTCGGCCAACGCCTCGGCCACCGCCAGCGCGTTGCCCCACTGGCGTCCGGCCCGCAGCTGGAGGGTGCCCAGGGAGCGGTGGGCCAGCCAGGCCTCCATGGGCCCCGGGATCGCCCCGACGATCTTTCGCCAGCGGCGGACGGCCGCGGCGAGTTCCGGGTCGCGGCAGACGACGTAGCCGAGCAGCAGGTCCCCGTGGCCGGTGAGCCCCTTGGTGCCGCTGGCGACGGAGAAGTCCGCGCCCAGCTCCAGGGGCCGCTGTCCGAGCGGGGTGGCGAGGGTGTTGTCGACGGCGACCAGGGCGCCCGCCGCATGCGCGGCCGCCACGAGACGGCGTACGTCGCAGACGTCGAGCCCCGGGTTGGACGGGGTCTCGATCCACAGCAGCCGGGCCCCGTCGAGGGCGGCGAGCTGCGCGTCCCGGCCGGTCGGGGCGGTGCGTACGCGGACTCCGTACGCTTCGAGCTGCTCGCGGACCAGGGGCAGTGCCTGGTAGCCGTCGGAGGGCAGGACGACGGTGTCACCGGTGCGGGCCTGGGAGAGCAGGACGGCGGAGACGGCCGCCATGCCGGAGGCGAAGACGACGGTCTCCACCCCCTCGTCGCCGGGTGCCTCCAGTTCCCCGACGGCCCGTTCCAGCAGGGTCCACGTGGGGTTCGTGTCGCGGCCGTAGGTGTACGGGCCCGAGACCTCGCCGGGGAGGTGGAAGTGCGCGGCGAAGACCGGTCCGGGCAGCGGGGGTTCGTTCTTGGCGGGCTCGGGGAGCCCGGCGCGTACGGCGCGGGTGCCGTCGCCGTACCGGTCGGCCGGGGCCGTTCCGCCGGGGGTGTGCTCGTTCACGGGGTGTGCTCCTTCACGGCGGTGCGTACGGCGTCCAGCAGGCCGGTGCTCGCCGCCTCGACCAGGGCCAGGCACTCCTCGAACCCGTCGAACGGGCCGTAGTACGGATCGGGCACGTCGGCCGCGTCCGGTACGCCGGCCCGTGCGGCCGGGGCCGCCGGGTCGTAGGAGCGCAGCAGCCGGACCTTGGCGGCGGCCTGCGGGGTGGGCGCGAGGGCGCGCAGGTCCCGCAGGTGGCCGGCGTCGAGGGCGATGACGAGGTCGAGGCGGTCGAACCACGAGGCCCGGAACTGCCGGGCCCGGTGGTCCTGCTCGTACCCGGCGGCCTCCAGCACCGAGACGGTGCGCGGGTCGGCGCCGTCGCCCTCGTGCCAGCCGCCGGTGCCGGCGCTGTCCACCTCGACCAGCCCGTCGAGGCCGGCCTCGACGACGCGGGCCCGGAAGACCGACTCGGCCATGGGGGAGCGGCATATGTTGCCGGTGCAGACGAAGCAGACGCGGTACATGGGCGGTCCGCTCAGTTCTTGTCGGGCAGGGCCAGGTTCACGGCCCAGGAGACGATGGAGATGATCAGGCCGCCGAGGACGGCGGTCCAGAAGCCGTCCACGTGGAAGCTGAGGTGGGCCTTCCCGGCCAGCCAGGAGGTCAGCATCAGCATCAGGGCGTTCACGACGAGGGTGAACAGGCCCAGGGTGAGGATGAACAGCGGGAACGACAGCAGCTTCACCACGGGCTTGACGATGAGGTTGACCAGCCCGAAGACCAGCGCGACCAGGATCAGCGACAGCACGCGGCGGCCCGTGCTGCTGCCGTCGTCGAGCGTGATCCCGGAGACCAGCCAGATGGCGACGGCCAGGGCCGCCGCGTTGGCGAGCGTCTTGACTACGAAATTCGTCATGTGTCTGATCGTGGCAGAGAAGATCCGGGACGGGCATCGGCAGATCAGCGGATCCCGGAGCACCACGGGCAAGAGCGAGGGGCACAGCGAAGATGAAGGCCTTCCGGCTGGACGAGCTCGAAGCGGAGCGCGCCGCCAACAACGGCGCCTATCTGCAGTTCCTGCGGGAGCGGAACATGTCGGTCGGGCTGTACGCGCTCGATGCCGGGCAGAGCGACCCGCAGCAGCCGCACCGCCAGGACGAGGTGTACTTCGTGGTGAGCGGGCGGGCGTCCATCACGGTCGGGGAGGAGACGACGGTGGTGGCCAACGGCAGCGTCGTCTACGTTCCGGCGGGGGTGCCGCACAGGTTCCACCACATCACCGAGCCCCTCAAGGTGATGGTGGTCTTCTCCCCGCCGGAGGGCTGATCCGCCCCGGCCTGAGGGTCGTTCCCCCGATCCCCCTAGGGGGCGGGTCAGGGGGTTCCGAGGGCTCGTGGCCCCCTGCGCGGGGCCGCGGCCTCCTAGCATCGAGAGCGAGGGAAGAAACGGACCCGATGACTCGCGAAGTCACGAACTCACGGGGTCACTGACGAGGAAGAGGTAGGAACATGGACGGGATCCGAGCGATGTTCGCGGGCATGCCCTGGTGGGTCAAGTGGGTCGCCGTTCCGCTGCTGGCGATCTTCGTTTTCGGCGGAGTGATCACCTCCATCCTCGGCGCGCTGATCTCGTTCGTCTTCAAGGCGCTGCTCTTCGTCGCCCTCGTCGGCGGTCTGGTCTTCGTGGTCAAGAAGTTCAGCGGCAGCGGCAGCGGAGCGAAGACCTCCTCCAGCGACTGGTAGGACCCGCGCCGCGTCCTTCCCCCAACGGGTAAGGGGATTGACCCAGGCGGGGGAACAGGACCGGCCGAACCGCCCACATGGCGGGAACCGGCCGATAGGGTGGCAATCCGTGCCGTTCCCTGGGGGCGGCCCCCGCAGAGCGGGCCACCCCGAGGCCCGCCGCCACCCCTGGGGGTGAGCTTTGCCTTCGGTTCACAATCCCGGTGTCCCGACCCTGATCGGTTCGGTGCAGCGGGCGTTGAGGCTCCTCGAAGCGGCGGGGTCCCATAGCGGGGGAGCCCCGGCGAAACAGCTGGCGCGCGAAGCCGGGCTCCCGCTCCCCACCGCGTACCACCTGCTGCGCACCCTGACGCACGAGGGCTATCTGCGTCGCGAGGGCGGGGTGTTCGTACTCGGCGACGCGGCCGGCCGGCTGGCTGGCGGTGGACTTCAGCAGAAACGTCGCAGCATGATCCTCGACTCGCTCGCGCACTTCCGCGACGCGGTCGGGGCCCCCGTCTACTTCGCGGTCTACCGCGAGGGTGAGATCGAGGTCGTGGGCGTCTCGGACACCCCGGCCAACCCGGCCTGCCAGGAGTGGGCCGACTTCCGCGCGACCGGCCACGCCCACGCCATCGGCCAGTGCCTGCTGGGCCAGCTCGACGAGAAGACGCGCAGGGACTACTACGACCGGCACCCGGTCGAGAGCATCACGCCCTACACGGTCCGGGACATGCACGCCCTGGAGCAGCGGATCGGCTCCCTGGAGCGGATGCAGCCGGTTACGGAGCGTCAGGAGTACGCCCTCGGAACGGTGTGCGCAGCCATCCCGATCACGGCCGGCGATGCCGCCGCGACCATGGCGATTTCCCTTCCTGTGCACCAAGAAGACCGATTGCTCTATGCGGTTGATCGACTACGGAGTGAAGTAGGCGCGCTGTTGAGCACCCTCTCCTTCTCTATCAGTATCTGAAAACTCACTCCTTGTGATCTGCTGGCGCTTCCACCACCCTTGTCAAGACGGCCCTGGGGGATCATTCCTGGCCACTTCCACTACAGCGGGGTAGGCAATGCGCGAGTCGGTACAGGCAGAGGTCATGATGAGCTTCCTCGTTTCCGAGGAGCTCGCGTTCCGGATTCCGGTGGAGCTCCGGTACGAGGCCCGTGACCCCTACGCGGTACGCCTGACCTTCCACCTTCCCGGAGACGCCCCGGTGACCTGGGCGTTCGGCCGGGAGTTGCTTCTCGACGGCATCAACAAGCCGAGCGGTGACGGCGACGTGCACATCGCGCCCACCGATCCGGACGAGCTGTCCGACGTCCACATCCGGCTCCAGGTCGGTGGCGACCGGGCCCTGTTCCGGGCCGGGGCGGGCCCGCTCGTCGCGTTCCTCGACCGGACCGACCGGCTCGTTCCGCTCGGTCAGGAGCGCAACCTCGGCGACTTCGACGAGAGCCTCGACCAGGCGCTCGGCAGGATCCTCTCGGAGTCGCAGCACGACGAGCGGAAGGCGGGCTGAGACGGGGCCGGGGGTCCCGGCCCCCGTCCCGTCCTTCAGCGCTTGCGCCGGCGCCGTCCCCGCCCGCCGCGGGCCGGCGCCGCCGCACCGGCCGCCGGGCTTCCGGCCGCCGCGTCCGCGGGTCCGGGCCGGTCGGCCGAGACCACCAGCGCCGCCAGTGCCGTGGTCACCGGCACCGAGGCCACGAGCCCGATGGAGCCCACCAGCGTCCGTACGATCTCCTCCGCGACCAGCTCGCTGTTGGCCACCGTGCCCATGCTGCTGTCCGCGATCGAGAACAGCAGCAGGAGCGGCAGTGCGGCACCGGCGTACGCCAGCACGAGGGTGTTCACCACCGAGGCGATGTGGTCGCGGCCGATCCGGATGGCGGCCCGGTAGAGGGCGCGCGGACCCATGTCCGGGTCCGCCTGGTGGAGTTCCCAGACGGCCGAGGTCTGGGTGACCGTCACGTCGTCGAGCACGCCCAGGGATCCGATGATCACGCCTGCGAGCAGCAAACCGCTCATGTCGATGTTCGGGTAGAGCCCGTGGATCAGCCCGGTGTTGTCGTCCGTGTTGCCGCTCAGGAACGCCCAGTCGATGAACTGAGAGCCCAGAAGCCCGATCAGCAGCAGCGAGACCAGGGTGCCGAGGACGGCGACCGAGGTCCGGGCGGTCAGCCCGTGGCACATGTAGAGGGCGATCAGCATGATCGCACTGGCGCCGATGACCGCGACGAGCAGCGGGTTCGATCCCTGCAGGATCGCCGGGAGGATGAAGAGCGTCAGGATGCCGAAGCTGACGACGAGCGCGATGAGGGCGAAGAGGCCGCGCATCCGGCCCACCACGACGACCGCGACGGCGAAGATGCCCGCCAGCAGCGCCATCGGGAACTTCCGGTTCAGGTCGATCACCGAGTACTGGAGGTCCCGGGGTGCGTCCGGCGCGTACGCCACCACCACCTCCTGGCCCTTCTCCAACTGCCTCGGCGCGCCCGGCTGGACGATCTCGAAGAAGGCCCGGCCCTGATCCGGTCCGCTGGTCACCTCGACGGTGGCCTTCTTGCACTCGCCGGTCTGGGCGGCCTGCGCCTCACGGCCCTCGGGGGTGGAGGTGTCGCCCGTGGGAGGCACCTGAGAGGCGTTCACCGATTTGCAGTCGACCTTCGCGAGAGCGACGACCTTGCCCTGTTGGGTCTGGCGGTCGAAGCCCACCCCGGTGCGCTCGTGTGCGGGGGCGCCGCCGGGCCAGAGCACGGCCATGCCGATGAAGACGGCGGCGGCGAACGGGATCAGTACGGCGGCGATCACCTTGCGCAGGTGCTTGGAGACCGGGGCGGCCGGCCCGTGGCCGTGGCTGTGGCCATGACCGTGGCCGTGCCCGTGGCCGTGGGAATGCCCGTGGGAGGAGTCTTCGGCATGCCCGTGGGACGCATGCTCGTGGCCGGTGTGGCCCATGGGCTCTGTGGGCTCGTAGGGAGGCTGCGGCGAGTACGTCACCGGCAGATCATCGCAAGAGATGAGGGGGCCCACTGTTCAGCACGCCACACACGACGCTAACGTGGGGGCTACTTTGCACAACGCGGGAGCTCGGAGCACCGGGCTGAGAGGGCGCTGATCACCGTACGCGCATGAGAATGCGTACGGGAGGAGGCTGCGTCGACCGCCGAACCTGTTACCGGGTAATGCCGGCGTAGGGAGATAGGTCTCATGACCATTCAGGACGCACGCACGCCTGCCGTCAGCCAGAACGCCGACGGTCAGACCGAGCGCCAGCCGGGCTGGCACAAGGGCTACGTGGCGGGCTCCCGCCCCGACATCCGGGTGCCGGTCCGCCAGGTCCACCTCACCAACGGCAAGGACGTGACGCTCTACGACACGTCCGGGCCGTACACCGACCCGCAGATCGAGACCGACGTCCGCCGGGGCCTCGCGCCCCTGCGCGAGAACTGGATCATCGGCCGGGGCGACACGGAGGAGTACGCGGGACGCCCCGTCCGCCCCGAGGACGACGGCATCAAGCACACCTCGCCGCGCGGGGGCCTCAAGAACCTCGACGCGGTCTTCCCGGGCCGCCCGCGCCAGCCCCGCCGGGGCCGTGGCGGCGCCGCCGTCACGCAGCTCGCGTACGCCCGCCGGGGCGAGATCACCCCGGAGATGGAGTACGTCGCGATCCGCGAGAACGTCTCCCCCGAGGTCGTCCGCGAGGAGATCGCCGCAGGCCGTGCAGTGCTCCCGGCCAACGTGAACCACCCGGAGATCGAGCCGATGATCATCGGCAAGAAGTTCCTGGTGAAGGTCAACGCCAACATCGGCAACTCCGCCGTCACCTCCTCGATCGAGGAAGAGGTGGAGAAGATGACCTGGGCGACCCGCTGGGGCGCCGACACGGTCATGGACCTCTCCACCGGCCGCAACATCCACACCACCCGCGAGTGGGTGCTGCGCAACTCCCCCGTCCCGATCGGCACCGTGCCGCTGTACCAGGCCCTGGAGAAGGTCGACGGCAGGGCCGAGGACCTGACCTGGGAGATCTACAAGGACACGGTCATCGAGCAGGCCGAGCAGGGCGTCGACTACATGACGGTCCACGCCGGCGTGCTGCTGCCGTACGTGCCGCTGACCGCCCGTCGCAAGACCGGCATCGTCTCCCGCGGCGGTTCGATCATGGCCGCCTGGTGCCTCGCGCACCACAAGGAGAACTTCCTCTACACGAACTTCGAGGAGCTCTGCGAGATCCTCGCGACGTACGACGTCACGTACTCGCTGGGCGACGGCCTGCGTCCCGGCTCCATCGCGGACGCCAATGACGCGGCGCAGTTCGCGGAGCTGAAGACGCTGGGCGAGCTGAACACCATCGCCAAGCGGCACAACGTCCAGACGATGATCGAGGGCCCGGGCCACGTCCCGATGCACAAGATCAAGGAGAACATCGACCTCCAGCAGGAGATCTGCGAGGAGGCGCCGTTCTACACGCTCGGCCCGCTGACCACCGACGTCGCGCCCGCGTACGACCACATCACCTCGGGCATCGGCGCCGCGATGATCGCCTGGTGGGGCACCGCGATGCTCTGCTACGTGACGCCCAAGGAGCACCTGGGCCTGCCCAACCGGGACGACGTGAAGACCGGCGTCATCACCTACAAGATCTCCGCGCACGCGGCGGACCTGGCCAAGGGCCACCCGGGCGCCCAGGAGTGGGACGACGCCCTGTCGGACGCGCGGTTCGAGTTCCGCTGGGAGGACCAGTTCAACCTGGCCCTCGACCCGGACACGGCCCGCGAGTTCCACGACGAGACCCTTCCGGCCGAGCCGGCCAAGACCGCGCACTTCTGCTCCATGTGCGGTCCGAAGTTCTGCTCCATGAAGATCTCGCAGGACATCCGCCGTCAGCACGGTGGTGACCTGAAGGCCGATGAGATCGAGGCGGGCATGGCGGAGAAGTCCGCCGAGTTCGCGGCCTCGGGCAACAGGGTCTACCTGCCGCTGGCCGACTGACGTTGCGCAGGGGGTCGGCCGACGGCATTCCGGGGGGAGTCGTCGGCCGGCCTTCGTAGTGCCCGGCCGAGCCCCTGGGGGCGGATGTTTCACGTGAAACAGGCCCGGACGGGCAGCGGTGGCCGGGGCCCTACTCCGGGTCGTGGTCCGGTCCGCCGAAGTCCGGGCTGGTGAAGTCCGGAGAGCTGAAACCGGGGCGAGGGCCCTGGGAGTTCGGGCCCGGGCTGGTGAAGTCCGGACGCGTGTAGCCCAGGCTGGGGATCCGTCCGGCCCCCGGCGTGCGCGGCACCGGATAGCCCGGCCCGGCGGTCGGGTCGGCCAGGGCGTCGCGCAGGAACGGCACGATGCCCCGCTCCAGCAGTGCGTGCCTCCAGGCCTCCCGGGCGCGGGAGAGCTCGTCGGGTATCGGCACGCTCTCTTCCGCCGCGACCTCCGTGGAGCTGTTGCGCAGGGCCGTGACGAGCAGCCCGACCACCGCGAACAGCAGGGCGGCCACGGTGAGCCCGCCGAAGAGCCACCCCGCCGTCAGCATCGTCTCGGCGAAGGCCGGGGCGGGGTCGACCATCTTGAGGCAGTACCCCACCAGCAGGAAGATCAGCATGGCGGTGCCCGCCAGGACCGGTGCGAGGACTCCGACCACGGCGCTCACGCCGGCCCCGCCGTCCTGCTCCTCGCCGCCGTCCTCGGCGTTCGTCCCGGAGGCCGACAGGGCTCCGTCGCGCAGCTCCTCCCGCACCTTCACGTAGTGGTCGTACTCGGCGGCCGCCGCGGCGGTCAGGAGTGTGGTGGCGGCCAGGGCCATGGTGCGCAGTTGTTCGGCGTTCAGGCGTTCGCCGAGAGTGGCGAGCTCGGGCCGTTCGCCCGCGGTGCGCAGCGCCTCGTCGAGGAGCCGGTCGAACTCCGGTCGGTCTTCGGTGAGCAGGTGCGGAGCGCTGGTCATGTGCATCCCCCGATGCTCCGTACATGCCGGTATGCCCGCGTAGATCCGGGGCTCCGGCACAAACGGAGGAGAGCCTGCTACGGATAGAGCGATGGTAGAGCGCCCCTGCCACGCCGTGACAGGGGCTTTGCTGAAATACCCCGCTCCGAGAACGCTCAGTCGCGCAGAGGTAGTTGAACGACGAGCAGCTTGCCCGCCATCGTCACTCCGCCGTCCATCGCGATGGCCAGCCCGTCGGCGTACACGTGCGGCCCGTCCACGGCCTCCGGGCCGTGGGAGTCGTCGCCGTCCTCGGTTCCCACTTCGCCGAGCAGGTACGGGATGGGGCTGTGGCCGTGGACGACGCGGCCGCCGCCGTAGGTGGCCAGGAGTTCCCGTACGGCCTGGGGGCCGGTCTCCTCGTCGCGGAAGGCGAACCGCTTGGTGAACTTGCGGAAGAGGTCCCAGGTGATGTCGGCGTCGTTGCGGTTGAGCAGTTCGTGGATGGTGTCGTTGACGTCCTCGATGGAGTCGCCGTAGTCCAGGTACGCGGTGGTGTCGGAGTGCAGCAGCAGGTGGCCGTCCTGCAGCGTCGCCGCGTCGAGGCGGGACATCCACTGCAGGTGGACGTCCTCCAGGCGCTCCATGTCGGTGCGCTGGCCGCCGTTGAGGAGCCAGGCTGCCTGGAAGGTGGCGGTTCCGGCGCCGGAGGACACGGGGGTGTCGCCGAAGCGCTTGGCGCCGATCAGGAGCAGTTCGTGGTTGCCCATCAGGGCCTTGCAGTAGCCGCCGGCGGCGGCGGCCTCGGCGGAGAGCCGCATGACGAGGTCGATGACGCCGATGCCGTCGGGGCCGCGGTCGGTGAAGTCGCCGAGGAACCAGAGCCGGGCGTTGCCGGCGGACCAGCGGCATTCGGCGTCGATGAGGTGCTGGGCCTGGAGCTCCCGGACGAGCTCGTCCAGGTAGCCGTGCACGTCGCCCACGACGTAGAGCGGACCGGGGCCGGAGCCCGGGTTCTCCTGGGGGACGTACTGGACCTGCACGGTGTCCCCGGGGCCGCCGGCCGAGCCGCGGACGATGATGGGCAGGTCGCGCTGCGTGGGCGTGTAGCCGTCGTCACCGCCACCGTACTCGCCGTCGCCCGCGGCGCGCTGCTGCGGGACGGTCTCCGTGCCCGGGTGGGCGGGAGGGGCCGCGGCGGGCCGGTCGGGGGCGTAGGCGGGCCTCGGGGGCACGGGAGTGCTCTCGTCGTAGTACGCGGGGTACTCGCCGTACACGGGGGGCTCGCCGGGCAGTGCGGCGGGCGCGGTGTACGGCGCGGGTTCGACGACCGGCACCCGGAAGTCCCGCAGCGTGTCCGTCCGCATCGCGGGTCCCTGACCGGCCCCCTGAGTCATCGACCCCTCCACCACCGTCGCGCTGCCGTACACCTGCGGACCCTCCTCACCTCCGGTGCGGAGGGTCCGTGATGTCGTGCGCCCATCATAGGAATGCGGCTCGCGCTCTGTGACGCACCAGGGGTGGTGAATCCTGACCGGAACCTCTCCTTCCTGCCCTTTTGTTCCGGTTTGGGTGCTGTGGAAATCCTCGACGGGGCCTTCGGCCCCGCCCAAGTGACGGTGTGGCGGTCAGTCCTGGGCCGGTGAGCGCGGCGGGCTGACGGTGGTCCGGGGGGTTCTGCGCTGCGAGGAGGTACGGATGATCAGCTCGGTCGGCACGACCTGTTCGACGGGGCGTCCGGTGTCCACTCCCTCGATCGCGTCGATCAGCAGCTGTACGACGGCGGTGCCGATGCGGCGGGGCTTGAGGGAGAGCGTGGTGATGGGCGGTTCGGTGTTGGCGTAGACGGTGGACTCGCTGCAGCAGACGAGGAGCAGGTCCTCGGGGACCCGCAGCCCGTAGCGCCGGGCGGCGGCGAGGAGGTCGGTGCCGTTGGGGTCGAAGAGCCCGTACACGGCGTCCGGCCGGTCGGGGCGGGCGAGGAGCCGGTCGGCGGCGACGGCGCCGGCGCACGGGTCGTGGGCGGGGTAGGACTCGTAGACGGGGTCCTGGCCGACGCGCTCGCACCAGTTGAGGTACGCGGTCGTGGAGAGCCGGGTGTAGGTGTCGGTGGTGGTGCCGGTGAGCAGCCCGATGCGGCGGGCCCCGGCGGCGGCGAGGTGGTCGAGGAGGCCCAGTACGGCGGCTTCGTGGTCGTTGTCCACCCAGGCGGTGACGGGCAGGGTGCCCGCCGGCCGGCCGTCGGAGACCACGGGCAGGCCCTGGCGGACCAGTTCGCTGACGACCGGGTCGTGGTCGGAGGGGTCGATGACGACGGTGCCGTCGAGGGCCACGTTGGACCAGACGTCGTGTCGTGAGGTGGCGGGCAGGATGACGAGGGCGTAGCCGCGGGCGAGCGCCGCGGAGGTGGCGGCCCGGGCCATCTCGGCGAAGTACGCGAATTCGGTGAAGGTGAAAGGTTCATCCCCGTACGTCGTCACGGTCAGGCCGATGAGGCCCGACTTGCCGGTACGGAGGGTGCGGGCCGCGGCGGAGGGGCGGTACCCCAGCCGGTCGGCGACCTCGCGGACGTGGCGGCGGGTGGCGTCCGGCAGCCTCCCCTTGCCATTGAGCGCGTCGGAGACGGTTGTGATGGACACGCCCGCCGCGGCGGCCACGTCCCTGATGCCGGCCCGGCCCTGTCGGCCGCCGACCCGCCGGGTGGTCTCGGTCCGGCTCACCTGATGCTTCCCTGCTGCTGTCATGGCGAGCCGATAGTAGGGCGCGGAGGGGAGGGTGGTTCGGGTGCATATGCACGCGTTGACAGGCACGATTCTGCATGGTTCGCCACCCCCAATGACCTTGGAATTGAAGGTATTTCTCGCCCTGGTCTGAGAGTGGGGCTTGTCGGCGGGTACGAGCATGCCAAAACGGAGCCGTCTCGGGTGGCCCTCAACTCACCTGCACGAGGGACGCGCGCCACGGCGCAGGCCACCGGCGCACGCATATATGCGCGCGCTCCCCCTGTGTTCCTGGCGCCCGCCATTCTCGGATCGGCGGAATCCTCATAAGGTGAGCAGTATTGAGTCGACGGAGACGTCGACGGGACGGTCGAGGAGGACCTGCGGTGAGCGAGAAGAGCCCGAAGCTGCGCGCCGAGCTGGACGGCATCCCCACCTACAAGCCCGGCAAGCCCGCCGCCGCGGGCGGGGCCGTCGCGTTCAAGCTGTCCTCGAACGAGAACCCGTATCCGCCGCTCCCGGGGGTCCTGGAGACCGCCGTGGCGGCAGCCGGCCGGTTCAACCGCTACCCGGACATGGCGTGCACCGGCCTGGTGAACGAGCTGGCGGAGCGTTTCGGCGTACCGGTCGAGCACATCGCCACGGGCACCGGCTCGGTGGGCGTGGCCCAGTCGCTGATCCAGTCCACGGCCGGCCCGGGCGACGAGGTCATCTACGCCTGGCGCTCCTTCGAGGCGTACCCGATCATCACCCAGATCGCGGGAGCGAAGTCGGTCCAGGTGCCGCTGACCGACGGTGACGTCCACGACCTGGACGCGATGGCCGCCGCGATCACCGACCGGACCCGCCTGATCTTCGTCTGCAATCCCAACAACCCCACCGGCACCGCCGTGCGCCGCGCCGAGCTGGAGCGGTTCCTGGACCGGGTGCCCTCGGACGTCCTGGTGGTGCTGGACGAGGCCTACCGGGAGTTCGTGCGCGACGCCGACATCCCGGACGGCATCGAGCTCTACCGCAACCGCCCGAACGTCGCCGTGCTGCGCACGTTCTCCAAGGCGTACGGGCTGGCCGGCCTGCGCGTCGGCTTCGCGGTGGCACACGAGCCGGTGGCCGCGGCGCTGCGCAAGACGGCGGTGCCCTTCGGCGTGAGCCAGCTGGCCCAGGACGCGGCGGTCGCCTCGCTGCAGGCGGAGGACGAGCTGATGGGCCGGGTCGGGGCGCTGGTGTGCGAGCGCAACCGCGTCCACGAGACGCTGATCGCGCAGGGCTGGACGGTCCCGGACACCCAGGCCAACTTCGTGTGGATGCGGCTGGGGGAGCGGACGGCCGACTTCGCGGCGGCCTGCGAGAAGGCCGGCGTGGTGGTCCGGCCCTTCGCGGGTGAGGGCCTGCGGGTCACGATCGGTGAGACCGAGGCGAACGACCTCTTCCTGCACACGGCGGAGGCGTTCTTCA
Organism: Streptomyces sp. NPDC004126; assembly: GCF_050275515.1. Taxonomy (NCBI): domain Bacteria; kingdom Bacillati; phylum Actinomycetota; class Actinomycetes; order Kitasatosporales; family Streptomycetaceae; genus Streptomyces; species Streptomyces sp. NPDC004126. Next base: position 112,543 of record NZ_JBNNPF010000004.1, read on the forward strand.
AGGAGCTGTAGGCAAGGAGCTGCGGCCACGTGCCGCGGCCGGGGACTGGGGTCAGACCAGTTCCACGCGGATGGGGTCGCCGTCGCGGACGGTGGCCAGCAGGCGGGGGTCGCCGTCGAACGAGCCGAGCACGTTGCAGGGGCTCGCCAGGCGGCTCTCGCCCCCGCGCGAGATGGGCGTGGGGCCGTAGGGCAGGGCGAGTGCGTCGCCCTCGGTCCAGAAGGCGACCGTGCCGGGCTCGACGACCTGCTGGGCGTCGTCCTCCAGGGCCACGGAGACCCCGGTGTCGAAGTAGACCTCCTCGCCCCACGTGTTCGCGGAGGCGGAGATCGGAAGGGCCGCGGCCAGCGCCTTGCTGGTCGGGGTCTCGTCGAGGGTCGCGGTGAGCAGGCCCGCAGGCCAGGAGATTCGAATCTGCATGGCCACATTCAACAATCTGTTGAAATCCTTGGCTAGTGGCCGATAAGGGGGACCCCGGCTGATTCGAGCCGCGAGCGGTAGGACATAATGCTTGTGAATGTGAACGCGTTCACAAGCGTGTCCTGCTTCCTCCCGTTATGGGGAGGAACCCGCCAGGCAGACTGCCCGCTGTGACCACGGCGACGACAAGGAGAAGACGACGTGGACCTAGCTTTGGCGCCTGAGACATTGGCGCGCTGGCAGTTCGGCATCACCACCGTCTACCACTTCCTCTTCGTTCCGCTCACGATCTCGCTCGCCGCGCTGACAGCCGGCCTGCAGACCGCGTGGGTCCGCACGGAGAAGGAGAAGTACCTCAGGGCCACGAAGTTCTGGGGCAAGCTTTTCTTGATCAATATCGCGATGGGCGTCGTCACCGGCATCGTCCAGGAGTTCCAGTTCGGCATGAACTGGTCCGACTACTCGCGATTCGTCGGTGACGTCTTCGGCGCCCCGCTGGCCTTCGAGGCTTTGATCGCCTTCTTCTTCGAGTCGACCTTCATCGGGTTGTGGATCTTCGGTTGGGACAAGCTGCCGAAGAAGATCCACCTGGCCTGCATCTGGATGGTCTCCCTCGGCACCGTCCTGTCCGCCTACTTCATCCTGGCGGCCAACTCCTGGATGCAGCACCCGGTCGGCTACCGCATCAACGAGGAGCGGGGCCGGGCCGAGCTCACCGACTTCTGGGCGGTCCTCACCCAGGACACGGCCCTCACCCAGTTCTTCCACACCATCACGGCCGCGTTCCTCGTCGGCGGCGCGTTCATGGTCGGCATCGCCGCCTTCCACCTCGCGCGCAAGAAGCACGTACCGGTGATGCGCAGCTCGCTGCGGCTCGGCCTGGTCGTCATGATCATCGCCGGGATGGGCACCGCGATCAGCGGCGACCTGCTCGGCAAGGTGATGTTCAAGCAGCAGCCGATGAAGATGGCCGCCGCCGAGGCGCTCTGGGACGGCGAGGCGCCGGCCCCCTTCTCGGTCTTCGCCTACGGAGACGTCGAGAAGGGCCACAACAAGGTCGCCATCGAGATCCCCGGCCTGCTGTCCTTCCTCGCCAACGACGACTTCAGCTCCTTCGTCCCCGGCATCAACGACGTCAACAAGGCCGAACAGGAGAAGTTCGGCCCCGGCGACTACCGCCCCAACATCCCCGTCGCGTACTGGGGCTTCCGCTGGATGATCGGCTTCGGCATGGCCTCCCTCGGGATCGGCATGCTCGGGCTCTGGCTGACCCGCAAGCGGTTCATGCTGCCGCCGGCCCTGCGCACCGGTGAGGACGAGGTCCCCCATCTCGTCCTCTTCAAGAAGGCGCTCAGCCCCCGGTACGCCCGGCTGTACTGGGTCGTCGCCCTCTGGACCATGCTCTTCCCGCTGATCGCCAACTCCTGGGGCTGGATCTTCACCGAGATGGGCCGCCAGCCCTGGGTGGTCTACGGAGTGCTGCGCACCAGGGACGCGGTCTCGCCGGGCGTCTCGCAGGGCGAGGTGCTCACCTCGATGATCGGCTTCACGCTGCTCTACGCCGTGCTCGCGGTGATCGAGGTCAGGCTCCTCGTGAAGTACGTCAAGGCCGGCCCTCCCGAGCTCACCGAGGCCGACCTCAACCCGCCCACCAGGATCGGCGGGGACGACAAGAACCCCGACCGGCCGATGGCCTTCTCGTACTGAGGCTGAGGAGACCACACCATGGAACTTCACGACGTCTGGTTCGTACTGATCGCCGTCCTGTGGACCGGCTACTTCTTCCTGGAGGGCTTCGACTTCGGCATCGGCGTCCTGACCAAGCTCCTCGCCCGGGACCGCACGGAGAAGCGGGTCCTGATCAACACCATCGGGCCCGTCTGGGACGGGAACGAGGTCTGGCTGCTCACGGCCGGCGGCGCCACCTTCGCCGCCTTCCCGGAGTGGTACGCGACCCTCTTCTCCGGCTTCTACCTGCCGCTGCTGCTCATCCTGGGGTGCCTCATCGTCCGCGGTGTCGCCTTCGAGTACCGCCACAAGCGGTCCGAGGAGCGGTGGCAGACCAACTGGGAACACGCGATCTTCTGGACCTCGCTGATCCCGGCCTTCCTGTGGGGCGTGGCCTTCGCCAACATCACGCGCGGCGTGAAGATCGACCAGGACATGGAGTACGTCGGGAACGTCCTCGACCTGCTCAACGTCTACTCGGTCCTCGGCGGCCTGGTCACCCTCACCCTGTTCACCTTCCACGGTGCCGTATTCGCCGCGCTGAAGACCGTCGGGGACATCCGGGACCGTGCGCGTGCGCTCGCCACCCGGCTGGGCGTGGTGACGGCCGTCCTGGCCCTGGCCTTCCTGATCTGGACCCAGGCCTCGCGCGGTGACGTGTGGAGCCTGGTGGCGATGGCCGTCGCCGTACTGGCACTGCTGGGGGCCCTCGGGTTCAACCTGGCGGGCCGGGAGGGCTGGGCGTTCGCCCTGTCCGGGATCACCATCGCGGCGGCCGTCGCGATGCTCTTCCTGACGCTGTTCCCGAACGTCATGCCGTCCTCGCTGGACGCGGCCTGGAGCCTCACGGTCACCAACGCCTCGTCCACCCCGTACACCCTGAAGATCATGACCTGGTGCGCCGCCGTGGCCACTCCCCTGGTCCTGCTCTACCAGGGCTGGACGTACTGGGTCTTCCGCAAGCGGATCGGTACGCAGCACATCGTCGACGCGCACTGAGCTGCGTGCGTCACTCCTGCCCGACCCTGCCGAGGGGATGTTTCACGTGAAACCGATCGACCCGCGCCTGCTGCGGTACGCCCGTTCCACCCGTCTCTTCCTGGGGGCGGTGGTGGCCCTCGGGCTCGCCGGAGCGGGGCTGGTCGTCGGTCAGGCGATGCTCATCGCCGAGATCGTGGTCGGAGCCTTCGAGCGGGGACTCGACGGAGCCGCGCTCCGGACGCCACTGCTGCTGCTCGCGGCGGTGGCCCTGGGGCGCGGCCTCGTCACCTGGCTCACGGAGCTGGCCGCGCACCGGGCGAGCGCGGCGGTCAAGTCCGAACTCCGGGGCCGGCTGCTGGACCGGGCCGCCGGCCTGGGGCCCGGCTGGCTCAGCGGGCAGCGCACGGGGTCCCTGGTGTCCCTGGCCACCCGGGGCGTGGACGCGCTCGACGACTACTTCTCCCGCTACCTGCCCCAGCTGGGGCTCGCGGTGGTGGTCCCGGTGGCGGTCCTCGCCCGGATCGTCACCGAGGACTGGGTGTCGGCGGCCATCATCGTGGTCACCCTGCCGCTGATCCCGCTGTTCATGATCCTCATCGGCATGGCCACCCAGAGCCGGATGGACCGCCAGTGGCGGCTGCTCTCCCGGCTCTCGGGGCACTTCCTCGACGTGGTGGTGGGTCTTCCCACGCTGAAGGTGTTCGGGCGGGCCAAGGCGCAGGCCGAGTCCATCCGGAAGATCACCGACGACTACCGCCAGGCCACCATGCGCACCCTGCGCATCGCCTTCCTCTCCTCCTTCGCCCTGGAGCTGCTGGCGACGCTGTCGGTGGCGCTCGTCGCGGTCACCATCGGCATGCGGCTCGTCCACGGGGAACTGGACCTGTACACCGGACTGGTCGTCCTGATCCTCGCGCCGGAGGCCTACCTGCCGCTGCGCCAGGTCGGCGCGCAGTACCACGCGGCCGCCGAGGGACTGGCCGCCGCGGAAGAGATCTTCGAGGTCCTGGAGACCCCGGCCCCCGCGCCGGGCGGCGGCGCCGACGTGCCGGCCACGGGTCTGCGCATCGCGCTCGACGGGGTCGAGGTGCGGTACGAGGGGCGCGGCGCGAGCTCTCCGGGACCCGTATCGCTCGTCGTCGGACCGGGTGAGTGCGTGGCCCTCACCGGGCCGAGCGGGGCCGGGAAGTCCACCCTGCTGAACGTGCTGCTGGGCTTCGTCACCCCGACGGCGGGACGGGTCCGGGTCGGGGACGCGGACCTGGCCGAGCTCTCCCTGGAACAGTGGCGGGAGCGCATCGCGTGGGTCCCGCAGCGGCCGCACCTGTTCGCCGGGTCCATCGCCGAGAACGTCCGCCTGGCCCGCCCCGGGGCCGGCGGCGAAGCCGTGGAGGCGGCCCTGCGCGACGCCGGGGCGTGGGAGTTCGTATCGGCCCTGCCGCACGGGGCGCGGACCCTGCTCGGCGAGGGCGGGGCCGGCCTGTCCGCCGGGCAGCGCCAGCGTCTCGCCCTGGCCAGGGCGTTCCTCGCGGACCGGCCGGTACTGCTGCTGGACGAGCCGACGGCGGCCCTGGACGGGGAGACGGAAGCGGCGGTCGTGGATGCCGTACGCCGCCTCGCGGTCGGGCGGACCGTGCTGCTCGTGGTGCACCGGCCGGCGCTGCTGGCGGTGGCCGACCGGGTGGTGGCGGTGGGCGAGGGCGCCCCGGCCCGCCCGCACGTGGGCACGGCACCCCGGGCTGACGGGGGGACGGCTCCGCGCGGCTCCGCCGTGGTCGCCGGCCCCGGGGAGTGGATCCTCGGGGACGGACCCGAGCGGGACGGACGCGGACCGGGCGGCGGGAGCACCGCCGGCACGGGCACGGCCGGTGATCCGCTGCGGCGGGTGCGGGCCGTGGCCGCGGCCTGGCAGGACCGGTTCCGGCTCGGGCTGCTGCTCGGGGCGCTGGCCGTCGCGAGCAGCATCGGGCTGATGGCCGTCTCCGGATGGCTGATCTCCCGGGCCTCCGAGCAGCCGCCGGTGATGTACCTGGCGGTGGCCGTCACCGCGACGCGGGCCTTCGGCATCGGGCGGGCCGTCTTCCGCTACACCGAGCGGCTCGTGTCGCACGACGCCGTCCTGCGGATGCTCGCCGACCTGCGGGTCGCGGTGTACCGCCGACTGGAGCGGATCGCCCCCGCCGGGCTGCGCGAGCAGCGGCGCGGGGACCTCCTCTCCCGGCTGGTGGCCGACGCCGACGCGCTCCAGGACTACTGGCTGCGCTGGCTCCTCCCGGTGGGCACCGCGGTGCTCGTCGGCACCGGGTCGGTGGCGTTCACCGCCTGGATGCTGCCCGGGGCGGGGGCCGTCCTCGCGGTGGGTCTGCTCGCCGCGGGGGTGGGGGTGCCGCTGCTCAGCGGGGCCTGTGCACGGCGTGCCGAGCGGCGGCTGGCGCCGGCCCGGGGCGAACTCGCCACCCGGGTGGCCGATCTGCTGACGGGTACCGCCGAACTGACGGTGGCCGGGGCGCTGGCCGGCCGGAAGGAGCGGGCTCGGGAGAGCGACGGGGTGCTGACCCGGATCGCCTCGCGCGGGGCCGCGGCCAACGGGCTCGGCGGCGGGCTGTCCGCCCTGGTGTGCGGACTCACGGTGGTGTGTGCCGCGTTCGCGGGTGCGGAGGCCGTCGCGGCCGGCCGGCTGTCAGGGGTGGCCATGGCGGTGGTGGTGCTGACCCCGCTCGCCGCCTTCGAGGCCGTCAACGGGCTCCCGCTGGCCGTCCAGTACCGCCAGCGGGTGCGCCGCAGCGCCGAGCGGGTGTACGAGGTCATCGACGCGCCGGTGCCCGTCGCCGAGCCGGCCGAGCCCCTGGCGTTGCCGGCCTCGCCGTTCCCGCTGCGGCTGACGGGCCTCGCCGCCCGGCACGGCGGGCAGGAGCGGGACGCGCTGCACGGGCTGGACCTGACCCTGGAGGCGGGTCGGCGCATCGCGGTCGTCGGGCCGTCGGGTTCGGGCAAGACCACCCTGGCGCAGGTCCTGCTGCGCTTCCTCGACCCGCGCGAAGGCGCGTACACCCTGGGCGGGACGGACGTCCGCGACCTCGACGGCGACGACGTACGCCGGATCGTGGGCCTGTGCGCCCAGGACGCGCACCTCTTCGACAGCTCGGTGCGCGAGAACCTGCGGCTGGCCCGTACCGGGGCGAGCGAGGAGGAGCTGCGCGAGGCGCTGGCCGCGGCCCGGCTGCTGGAGTGGGCCGATGGGCTTCCGGACGGACTGGACACCCTGGTCGGGGAGCACGGTGAGCGGATCTCCGGCGGGCAGCGCCAGCGGCTGGCCCTGGCGCGGGCGCTGCTGGCGGACTTCCCCGTCCTCGTCCTGGACGAGCCGGCCGAGCACCTGGACCTGGCGACCGCGGACGCCCTGACGGCGGATCTGCTGGCGGCCACCGAGGGCCGGACCACCGTACTGATCACGCACCGGCTCGCCGGGCTGGCGGCGGTGGACGAGGTGCTCGTACTGGACGGGGGAGCGGTCGTGCAGCGGGGTGCCTATGCGGAGCTGGCCGCGGTCGAGGGACCGCTGCGGAGCCTGCTGGAGCGTGAGCGCGAGGCCGATCGGGCCCTTATTGGCACCCCGGGCTGACTTTCCCTCCTAAACGGGACTAACTAGGCTCAAGGGCATGTCAGTGCAGGAGTCGCAGGAATCACCGGAGTCACCGGAATCCCGTGGGGGCGCACCGGATCCGCTGGAGGCCGCCACCCAGGCCACCCGTAGTCTGCACGGGCTGTCCACGGAGCTGACCGCGCGCGTCCCGCAACTGCTGGAGGCCATGCGCTCGGTCGGCACCGGCCTCGAACTGCACTCCACGCTCGACCGCATCTGCGAGACCGCCGCCGAGCTCGCCGACGCCCGCTACGCGGCGATCGGGGTCGTGGACACGGACGGCCCGGGGCTCTCGGACTTCGTCACCTTCGGCGTCAGCGCACAGGTGGCGCGGCGGATCGGGCACCGGCCGGACGGGAAGCGCGGCCTGCTCGGGGCGCTCATCTCCCACCCGGACACCGTCCGGCTCGCCGATCTGACGAAGGACCCCCGGTCGGCGGGATTCCCCGCGCACCACCCGCCCATGAAGACCTTCCTGGGCGTCCCGATCCGGGTGCAGGGCGAGATCTTCGGGAACCTCTACCTCGCCGAGAAGAACGGCGGCGGCGAGTTCAACGACTACGACGTCCACATGGTCCGGGTGCTGGCCACCGAGGCGGGCATCGCCATCGGCAACGCCCGGCTCTACGAGGCCGCCACCCAGCGCGAGCGCTGGATCGACGGCTCGGTGGCCGTCACCACGGCCCTGCTGTCCGGCGGGGACGCGGACGACGCCCTGTCGGTGGTGGCCGAACAGGCCCGGAGGCTGGCCGATTCCGCCGCCGGGATCGTGATGCTGCCGGCGGAGGAGGGCGGCATGGAGATCGTCGCCGTCTCCGCGGACAACCCCGCCACCTCGCTCGGCGTGGTCATTCCCGCCGAGAGCCCGGTGGTGGACAAGCTGCTGCGGGGCGAGCCGGTCTTCGTGGACGACGCCGCCGCCGACCCGCGCATGATCAGCAGGCTGACCAGTCAGTACGGACCCTGCATGATGCTGCCGCTGCACAGCGGCGGGCGGGTGCTCGGCGCGCTGGTCACCCCGCGGGCCCGCGGCAAACGGCCCTTCACGGAGGCGGAACGGACCCTGGCCACGCAGTTCGCCTCCCAGGCCGCCCTCGCGCTGATGATGGCCGAGGCCCAGCGCGACCGGGAGCGGCTCGCGGTGTTCGAGGACCGCGACCGGATCGCCCGGGACCTGCACGACCTGGTCATCCAGCGGCTGTTCGCCACCGGGATGATGCTGGAGGGCGCGCAGCGCAGGTCCATCGTCCCCGAGGTCCGCGACGGCGTGGGCAAGGCCGTGGACGAGCTGGACGTGACCATCCAGGAGATCCGCACCGCGATCTTCGCGCTCCAGCAGGGCCCGGCGGAGGCCCCGTCGGGGCTGCGCACCCGTGTGCTGCGGGAGATCAACATGGCGGCCGTGCCGCTGGGCTTCAAGCCCGCGCACCGGTTCGTCGGGCCGATCGACACGGTCGTCGGCGAGCTGGTCGGCAAGAACCTGATCGCAGCCCTCCGCGAGGCCCTGTCGAACGCCTTCCGGCACGCCGCCGCGTCCCGCATCGAGGTGCTGGTCGACTCCACCGCCGGTCTGCCCGACGGCCGGCCCGGAGTGCGGCTGGAAGTAGCCGACGACGGGGTGGGCATGCCGGAGGGCGGCCGGCGCAGCGGCTTGCGGAACCTGCGCCGCAGGGCGGAGTCGCTCGGCGGCTCCAGCTGGTACGGATCCGGCATCGGGGAGGACGGCGGCGGGACCACCCTGGTCTGGGAGGCCCCGCTGTGATCCGTCGTGCCCGTCCGGGCGGGTGGACCTAGCCGCGCTCGGCGCGCTCGGCCAGGATCTGTTCGATGACCACGGCGACCCCGTCCTCGTTGTTGGCGACGGTACGGCCGGACGCGGCCGCGATCACGTCCGGGTGGGCGTTGCCCATCGCGTACGAGGTGCCCGCCCAGCGGAGCATCTCCACGTCGTTCGGCATGTCCCCGAAGGCGACGACCTCCGCGGGGGAGATCCCGCGTTCGGCGCAGCACAGCTCCAGGGTGCTGGCCTTGGACACGCCGAGCCCGCTGATCTCCAGCAGTGCGGTCGGGCTGGAGCGGGTGATGGAGGCGTAGGCGCCGGCGGCGGACCGGGCCAGGGCGAGGAAGTCGTCCGGGGCCATCTCGGGGTGGTGCGCGAGCAGCTTCAGCACCGGCGCCGCATGGTCGTCGTGTTCCTCGTGGAGCAGCTTCTCGGCGGTGGCGACCGTGGCGCCCGGGTCCTGGAAGAACGGCGGGTAGGCCGGCTCGTAGTTGATGCCGGTGGTCATCTCGACCGCGAAGGAGGTGCCGGGGGCGGCCTTGCGCAGGGTGTTGACGACGGTGAGGGCCGTGGCCCGGGGCAGTGCCCTGACCTGGACGAACTCCCGGCCGGCGTGGAGGTCGACGACGGCGGCGCCGTTCGCGCAGATCGCCAGGCCGTGGCCGTGGACGTGGTCGCTGACCACGTCCATCCAGCGGGCCGGACGGCCGGTGACGAAGAAGACCTCGATCCCGGCCTCCTCGGCAGCGGCGAGCGCGGCGACCGTGCGGAGCGAGACGGACTTGTCGTCGCGCAGCAGGGTGCCGTCGAGATCGGTGGCGATGAGCCGGGGGGCGGGGGTCGGCCCGTCGGGCCGCTGAGAAGCCGAGGTCACCGCTCCATCTTCGCCCATGGGCCCCTGCCGCCGGACCATGATCGTCCCGACATTTTTCCCCGATCCCGCCACGGGGCCGCCCCGCGGAAGCATCCGGCCCGGCGCATGTTTCACGTGAAACATGCGCCGCGCCGGACGAGCCGGGCCCTGCGGCACGCTGCGTGGTTGGTGTACGAGCCACGGACCGCCGTACGCTCGACGGCATGACTCTGCGCCTGAGCACCGTGATCCTGCCGGTACGTCCGTGGCACGAGGGAGGCCGCGACCAGTGGGAGCGGGCCGAGCGCCTCGGGTTCCACACCGCCTACACCTACGACCACCTGAGCTGGCGGAGCTTCCGCGACCAGACCTGGTACGGCGCGGTGCCCACCCTGACCGCCGCGGCCGCCGTCACCGAGCGGATCCGCCTGGGCACCCTCGTCACCTCGCCGAACTTCCGGCACCCCGTGACCCTGGCCAAGGAGCTGATGTCGCTGGACGACATCTCGGGCGGCCGAGTCACCCTCGGCATCGGGGCGGGCGGCAACGGCTTCGACGCGACCGCGCTGGGGCAGGAGGAGTGGAGCCCGCGCGAGCGGGCGGACCGCTTCGCGGAGTTCGTGCCGCTGCTCGACCGGCTGCTCACCGAGCCGGCGGTCACCCACCGCGGCACGTTCTACTCCGCCGAAGAGGCGCGCAACATTCCCGGGTGCGTCCAGCGCCCCCGTCTGCCGTTCGCCGTCGCGGCGACCGGCCCGCGCGGTGTGAAGCTCGCGGCGAGCCACGGCCAGGCCTGGGTGACCGCGGGCGACCCGAAGCACGCCGAGGGCACGCCCGAGGAGTCGCTGGCGGCCCTGCGCGTGCAGCACGGGCGCCTCGAAAAGGCCCTGGCGGAGATCGGCCGGGACTCCGACTCCATCGAGAAGGTGCTGCTGACCGGCTTCACCCCGGAGCGCGCGGCCATTCTGGAGTCCGTGGACGCGTTCGTGGACTTCGCGGGCCGCCACCGCGAGCTGGGCTTCACCGAGCTGGTGATCCACGCGCCCGTCCCGGACTCCGACTTCGCCGCCGACGAGGCGGTCTTCGAGCGGATCGCCACCGAGGCGCTCGCCCAGCTGGAGGGCTGAACCTCCCCCGACGGCCCCGGCCGGGTCCCGCGATACGACGGGACCCGGCCGGGGCCGGTCAGGCGATCAGGCGATCAGGCGATCAGGTGCTCAGGCCGTCAGGTTCGTGATGATCCGCCGCGCCTGGGGGACCAACCACTCCGGAGCCGCGCCCTCGGGCAGTGACTCGGCCTCCTCCAGCAGCGCCGACATCCTGGCCGCGCCCGCCTCCGGGCGGCCCAGCTCGTGATCGGTCCACGCCGCGTTGTTCACGCACTGGAAGCGGTCCTGGAGGTACTCCGGCCCGAGCCCCGAGTACAGTCCGGCCGCGCGCTCCCACAGCCCGATCTCCTCCAGCCGCAGGGCCTCGACGGCGGCGGGGCTCAGGACCACCCCGTCGTCGTGGGACTCCCCGGTGCCCTCCGGGGCACGGGAGCCCACCAGCCGGTCCAGCACCTGTGCCAGCTGGTGCCAGGTCTGCGCCAGTTCGGAGAGCAGCTCCGGGTCCTCGGCGTCGCCGGCCTCCAGGGCGGCCTCCAGGACCTCGGCGGCCTCGTCCATCAGGACCCGGGCCGCTGCCACGCTCTCCTCGGTGACCTCCTCGCGCATCCCCAGCCAGGCCAGTGAACGCAGGATCCTGACCTCGGAGACCACCGCGTCACCGGTCAGCCGGCGCAGCTCCAGGGCACGCCGGTACGCGGCGACGGCCTCGTCGGCGAGACCGGCGTCGGAGAGGCAGTCGGCCGCCGCCTGGGCGAAGCCCGCCTGCGGCCGGGGGTCCTCCCAGTCCTCGACCAGGTCGGCGGCGAGCAGGAACTGCTCCGCGGCGGCCCGGGACTCGCGCAGCTCCCGCAGCAGGTTCCCCAGGAAGTCCCGCGCCGACACGGCCTGTCCCTCACCGTGCTCCAGCAGGTCCGGCAGCGCCGACTGCAGCACCTCCGCCGCGTCGGCGGTCCGCCCGTCCCGGGCGTAGGCCTGGGCCAGCATCAGCCGGGCCTGGGCCCCGCCGTCCGCTGTCAGCCCCGCCTGGTCGAACCAGTGCGCCGCCGTGAGGGCGTGCTCGGCGGCCTCCGCGGCCGCGCCCCGCCCGCGCAGCAGGACGTCCGCGAGGGTGAGGCGTACGAGACCCCGCTCCTCGGGGTCTGTCACCTCGGCGGAGTGCTCCAGGCCGGACCGCGCGGCTGCTTCGGCCTCCTCGGGCCGTCCCAGCGAGAGCAGCACCCCGGCCCGCAGCACGAGGGGGTCCGCCGCCTGCCACGGGCGGCCCGCCCCGACCGCCCGGTCCGCGGCGGAGGCCAGCAGCTCCAGGGCCCGTTCGGTGTCGCCCTGCGAGAGGGCCAGCCGGCCGAGCAGCTCCTCGGCCTCGGAGGCGAGGTCCGGGAGGACCTGCCCGTAGGAGGAGACGAAGGAGGAGAGCTCGGCCACCAGCAGCCCGTGGCCGTGCTCGTGTTCGTGTTCGTGGGCATGGCCGTGGCCGTGGCCGTACTCGTGGTCGTGCTCGTTCCCGTGTTCCCGTGCGGCCTCCGCGGAGCGCAGGTACGGCTCCAGCCGCAGCGCGGACAGCTCCGCGACGGCGATCCGGCGCGCCCGCAGCGGTTCCGCCGCGTCCAGCGCCTCGGCGGCGCGCAGGCCCGCGGCCAGCAGCGCGCGGACCTCCTCCGGCGCGGCCCCGGCCTGCGCGGCCGCGCTCGCCAGCCGCAGCTCGGCCAGAGCTGCGCGCTCGGCCTGCCCCAGCGCCCGGTAGCCGTCGCGGACGGCGGTCAGCAGTTCCGCCGCGTCCGGTGCCCCGGCCCGCGCGGCCGTCAGGGCCCGGTGGTCGGCGACCTCGGCGGTCAGCATCGGGTGCACGTCCGGCTCCGGCAGCGCGGAGACCCGTACGGCCACCTCCGCCCAGAGCCGGTCCGCGTCCGGGCGGCCCGTGTCGCGGGCGTCGCGGGCCCGCTCCACGAGCACGCTGAACTCGGCGGCGCTGACGGGCACGGGTACGGGGGCCGCGGCCGCGTCCGGGGCCGTCCCGGCCGGCTGCGGCAGCGCGGTGCTGCGCACGCCGAGCGGCAGCGTGTCGGCCAGCGGCGCCCGGGAGAGCCGCTCCGTGAGCCGCTCGGAGACCCGGGTGGTGCCGTTGCGCACGTCGAACCGCCGGGCGATGTCCAGGACCTCGGCGCTCAGGACGCCGTGCAGCTCCTCGACGGTGTGCGCGGAGCCCTCGTACGGCACCGTCGGGTCGCCGCCGTGGCCGAGTTCGATCAGCCGCCGGAGCAGGACGAGGACCCCGGCGTAGAAGTCCAGCTGGGTCTTGACGTCCACGAGCGGCCGCAGGTGGGCCCCGTGCTCGGCGAGGATCTCCACGCCGCGTGCCTCGTTGCCGGTGAGCGCGCAGAACTCGATGTGCTGGCCGATCGCCCGCAGCAGGCTCTCCTTGCCCCGGGCCATCCGGTAGCCGCGCAGGTGGTGCGAGCGGGCCTCGTCGGTGCGGCCGAGGCGCAGCAGGGGGAGCAGAGACCGGGCGAGCACCCGGTGCGGTTCCTCCATGCAGGTCTGCTCGCCCGTCAGCACGGGCTCCCAGACCTCGATGGCCTTGGCGTGCTCGCCCTTGGTCGCCCAGAAGACGCCCTGGGAGTTGGTCTCGCAGGCGTGGCAGTCGCTCATCTCGTCGCGGTCGGCCGTGCGCCACTGCGCCATGGCCCGCTCGGCGCGCTCGTCGTCGCCGATGGCGTCGGCGAGGAAGTACTCGGACTGGCGTACCGCCCGCTCGCTGTAGCCGGCGATCCGGTAGCGCTTCTCCATGTCGTCGAGGTAGCCGGTGACGGAGGAGATCGGCACGTCGGGGGAGCTGATGATCTGGCCCGAGACCCACTTGAAGCGCCAGAACAGGGAGTGGGCGTCGCCCGGGCCGAACGCCGTCGGGTCGCGGTCGTACTCCTGGAGGAGGCGGGCGAAGGGGACCACCATGCGGCTGCGCTCGGCGCTGTACTCGTAGGAGTCGATCTGGTTGATCAGCGCCGCCCGGTACACACCGGTGTCGCCGCAGACCTCGGCGGCGGCGGTCAGCGCCTCGGCCTGGGCGTTGCGCGCGGCACCGTGGGGCAGGTTCCGGTTCTCGTGCAGGGCGCGCCGGATCTCGTCGGCCGTCAGGGTGCTCACTTCTCGTCCTCCTCGGAGGCGGCGGTCGGGGTGTCCGGGCTGTTGACGGGGTGGGTCGCCCATTCCAGGAGCCCGAGGAAGGCCCGGTTGAGCAGGGCCGAATCGGCCGGGCGCAGCGGCCGCTGGGACATCAGCAGCGCCTGGCCGTACAGCGATTCGACGGCGGTGCCGGCGAGCGTCGGGTCGGGAAGGCCCGCGATCCGCCGGATCAGCGGGTTGTTGTGGTTGAGGACGAGGCGGGCGCGCGGGGCGGAGCCGCGCAGGGAGCCGAGGATGCCGCTCCACAGGGAGTCGGCGGACTCGAGAGCGGCGGTCCGGTCGCGCTCCTGGCGGGCCTGGCGGTCGTCGAGGTACAGCGCGGGGACGGCCACGGGCTGGAAGGCGCGCAGCACCACGTCGCAGCTCTGGGGCTCCAGCCGGGTGCGGGCGGTGGAGAGGAAGGCGGCGAGGGAGAGTTCGACGGCGGTGGGGACCGGGTCGAGGCGGTCGGTGACCGCTCCCGCGTCCAGTTCGGTGACCTTCAGGTCGGGGCGTACGGAGGGCAGCAGGGCCAGCAGGTCGGCGTCGTAGGTGTAGCCGGCGTTGACGACGCCGAGGCCGTGGGCGGCCGCGATCGGGGCGATCTGCCGGAACTCCTCGACGGTGTGCGTGAAGTGGATCTCGGAGTGGGCCGCCGTGAACTCCTCCAGGTTCATCGAGCCGTCGCTGGTCTCGAACGGCAGCCACGGCAGCATGAGGCCGAGCAGTTCGGCGTCGTGCCGGGCGAGGGACTTCACGCCGAGGTGGTGGACGCTCAGGAAGGCGGCCAGACGGTCCGGTTCGCTCGCGGCGAGTTCCGCCAGCCAGGACCGGATGCGGGCGCCGAGGGCTTCGCGCACGGCGGCGAGCGTCTCGTCGTCGTAGAGGTTCTCGCGGGAGGCGGTGGGCCGCAGGGTGTCGGTGTCGAGCACGGCGCGGACGAAGAAGGACCAGTCCGGCAGCAGGTTGTCGGCCTGGTCGGTGAGCAGCATGCCCTTGAGGTGGACGCGGTGGCCGGCCCGGTGGGCGGGGCTGGTCGGTTCGGGGAGTACGTACGCGACTCCGCGCACCCCGGCCACCGGCAGGTCGAGGTCGATGCTGTCGAGCGGGGTGAAGCCGAAGAGCTGCGCGCAGTGGCCGGCGAGCGCGACGCGCCGGGCGGCCGGGGTGGGGTGGGCCCGGTCCCACACGGCGGGCCGGTCGGTGACGGGGCGGGGAGTGCCGCCGAGGCCGTCGTCGAAGGTGATCGGGTAGGGGAGCAGGGAGCCGTAGTCGCGGGCCAGGTGCTCGACGCGGGCGGGCTCGGTCCACTCCTCGGCGCCCGGGCGGGCTTCCAGATGGACGGTGGTGCCGGGCTCGGTGCGGGCCTCGTGGGGCAGTTCGCGCACGGTGTACGAGCCGTCGTCCGTGGCCAGCCACTCGACGGGCGCGGCCTGGGGGTCGCGGGCGGACCGGGTGACGACCCGGATCTGCCGGGCGACGACGAAGCAGGCGAGCAGGCCGATGCCGAACTGGCCGAGGAACTGCTGACGGGTGTTCTCCAGGCCCTGGAGTTCGGCGGCGGAGGCGCCTTCGCCGCGGCGCTTGGAGCTGCGGCCGATGGTGGCGAGGAGGGAGTGGGCCTCGTCGGCGGTCAGGCCGATGCCGGAGTCCTCGATGGTGATCCGGCCGGCGGCCGCGGACAGGCGGATGCGCACCTCGGCGCCGGGTTCGTGCGCATGACGGGCGGTCACGGCGTCCACGGCGTTCTGGAGGAGTTCGCGCACGTAGACGCGGGGGCTGGAATAGAGGTGGTGGGAGAGCAGGTCGACCAGGCCGCGCAGATCGACCTGGAAGTTGTTGACTGCGCCCTCGGCCGGGGATTCGAAGGGGAATTCGGAAGGAGACGGGGACGGGGAAACGGATGTCATCAGGCATCAGCTCGCTTGCTCGCGTGGTCGGTCGGCGATCGCGAGGTACCCCCCTCACTGATCCCGGAACGAGGAACAGAGTAGGTGGACGATCCGACAATCACTCCGTGAATTCCGTCCCTGTCGGCGTACTCGGCCGGGGCCTTCGGCCGGTCACTGGAAGCGGAGGAATTCCGGCGGTACGGCCTCCGCCAGCCACACCCCGTTGGCGCTGACCCGGAACGCGTGGCCGGCCGCGCGCATCGCCGCGGCGTCCACGGCGAGGACCACGGGCCGGCCCCGGCGCGCGCCGACCCGGGTGGCCGTCTCGCGGTCGGGCGACAGGTGTACGTGGTGGCGGGCCATGGGGCGCAGGCCCTCGGCGCGGATCGCGTCCAGGGCCGCGGCCACGGTGCCGTGGTAGAGGTACGCGGGCGGTTCGGCCTCCGGCAGGCCCAGGTCCACGGCGACCGTGTGGCCCTGGCTGGCCCGGATGCGGGTGCCGTCGACGGCGAACCGCTGCTTGTCGTTGGCGGCGACGACGTGGTCGAGTTCGGCCCTGCTGAACGGGAATCCGTGGTCCGCGGCGGCCCGCAGGAGATCGTCGATCTCCACCCAGCCCTGGGGGTCGAGCACCAGTCCGATCCGTTCCGGCTGGTGCCGCAGGTGTTTCGAGACGTATTTGGACACCTTCACGGTGCGTCGGTCATCCATGTGCCCAGCTTGACGGCTCGCAGGGGGCCGCGGCAGCGATTTTCCACCCCTCGGACGGGCGGGGCGCGGGCGGGACACCCTCTATCGCTTTTCCAAGATACGGAATACATTTTCCGCATCACGACTTATTCAGAGGGAGAAACTATGACAAATAAGGCCTCACTGCTTCGGCGTGTGGCTGCCGAGCTCATCGGCACCGCAGGCCTGCTCGTGGTGGTGATCGGCTCGGGCATCCAGGCCGCGAACCTCAGCCGCGACACCGGTGTCGCCCTCGTCGCCAACTCGCTCGCCTCCGCGATCGGCCTCGGCCTGATCATCACCCTGTTCGGCCCCCTCTCCGGAGCCCACCTCAACCCGGTCGTCACCCTCACCGCCTGGTGGGCCCGGCGCACCGGCGGCGAGGGACTCGACGCGCGTGAGGCCTTCGCGTACGCCGCCGCCCAGACCACCGGCGCCATCGGCGGCGCCGTACTGGCGGAGACGATGTTCGGCCGCACCCCGGGAACCTTCTCCACCCAGGTCCGCGACGGGGGCCACCTGCTGATCGGCGAGATCGTCGCCACCGCCGGACTGGTCCTGGTCATCCAGGGCCTCGGCCGCATCGGCCGGCCCAGGCTGATCCCGGCCGCGGTCGCCGCGTACATCGCCGCCGCGATCTGGTTCACCTCGTCCGGGTCCTTCGCCAACCCGGCCGGCACCATCGGGCGCGCCTTCAGCGACTCCTTCACCGGCATCGCACCGCAGTCGCTCCCCGGGTTCGTCGCGGCGCAGCTGCTCGGCGGCGTCCTCGGACTCGCCCTGGCCGTGCTCCTCTACGGCCGCGAGCGCCGTGACGGTGACACCGGGGCGCCCCGATCCGGACAGCCGGAGACGGAGGCCGCCGTGGCCGATATCCCCCGCCCGGGTTCCGCCTTCGAGGCCATCGTCTAGGCGGCCACCCGTGTTGCCCACAGGCAGACGGGAGTTGTCCACAGCCGTTTCGGCGGGTTTCGGCGACATCTGAGCGATTCGCCCCGGGGACCCCCTGTGGACTACCGATCGAGCATTACCGGCCGCGCCGGCTCGCCAGATCGTTCATCGTCCGGGCCTGGAGCTCCCGCTCCGTCGCGGCCCGGACGAACTCCGCCACGTGCTCCGGCCCCACCAGCTCCTGCACCGCCCGCACCGTCCCGGCGGGCAGGGCCACCGGGGCGGGGCCCGTCGGCTGAGCCGCACCGGGCGCGCCCAGATGGCGCTGGAGGTGCCGGGTCGCGAACAGCCTCATCGCCCGGGCCAGCTCGGCGTCCACCGTCTGCTGGGCCAGCGGCCGCAGCCTGCGCACCATCGTCGCCGCCTCGGCCGCGTCCGCGTCGGTCGGCGGCACCTGTCCGAGGTAGCGGGCGAAGACGTGCTCGGTGGTGAACTCCAGGAAGCGCGAGGCGATGTGCTCCACCTGCCCGCGCAGCTCGCGCAGGTGCCCCGTGATCGCCCCCAGGGGCACCCCCGCCGCGTACAGCTCGGCCGCGACGGCCAGCTCCTGCGGCGAGGGCACGAGGAACTCGTCCGGGCGGCCGGGGATCCGCTCCAGCACCCCGAGCTCACAGGCCTCGTCCACCGCGTCGTCGTCGGGCAGGCCGCCGAACCGCGCGTTGAGGTCCTCCCGGCTGATCCGGTCGGCCTCCTCGTCGGTCCAGGGCCCGTGCACCTCGGCCACCAGACCGAGTACGCCGCCCAGCCCGCGCCCCGCGTCCCAGGCCTCCAGCAGCTCCTTGATGGAGGCCAGGGTGTAGCCGCGGTCCAGCAGGTCCGCGATCTGGCGCAGGCGCGCCAGGTGCGTCTCCCGGTAGACGTTGGACCGGCCCCGCCGCTCCGGCTTCGGCAGCAGGCCGCGGTCCTGGTACGCCCGGATCGTGCGCACCGTCGCCCCGCTGTGATGGGCCAGATCCTCGATCCTGTACTCGGCTACCGCCTGATCGGACAATCCCGGCTCCCTACGACATGGCGGCTCGGCCGACCGCGCCCGCCGCGGTCCGGGCGGCAGGAGACGCCGCCAGGTACTCGACCGCCTTGAGCAGCGAGCCCTCCTGCGAGGGATGGTACGACCGCGGGCAGGAGCCGGGTATGGCCGTGCCGCGCATGCCGTCGCACGGCATCACAGCCGGGGCTCCAGCCGTGCTATCCGGCGCAGGGCGTTCGGCGCGAAGCGGGACATCCACAGGGCGGCCTTGGACTCGGGCGTCACCGGGACCACGGCCCGGTTCTTCACCACGGCCAGCAGGATCGCGTCCGCCACCTTCTCCGGGGGGAAGTTGCGCAGCCCGTACAGCCGCGAGGAGCGCTCCTGGCGGCGCTTCTCCTCGGCCGAGTCCACCCCGGCGAACCGGGAGGTGGCCGTGATGTTGGTGTTGACGATGCCCGGGCAGATCGCCGAGACCCCGATCGACTTGGACGCCAGCTCAGCGCGCAGGCACTCGCTCAGCATCAGCACCGCGGCCTTCGAGGTGCTGTACGCCGGCAGCGTCCGGGAGGGCAGGTAGGCGGCCGCGGAGGCGGTGTTGACGATGTGGCCGCCCTGACCGCGCTCGGCCATCTGCTTCCCGAAGATCCGGCAGCCGTGGACGACCCCCCACAGGTTGACGTCCAGCACCTTCTTCCAGTCCTCGGAACCGGTCTCCAGGAAGGACCCCGAGAGGCCGATCCCGGCGTTGTTGACGAGTACGTCGACGATCCCGTACTCGGCGGCGACCTTCGCCGCGAGCTTCTCCATCGCCTGCTCGTCACTGACGTCGACGCACTCGCCCCAGGCCTCCGGGGCACCGACGAGCCGCGCCATCTCGGCCGTACGGGCCGCGCCCTCGGCGTCCCGGTCCACCGCCACGACCCGGGCCCCGGCCTCGGCGAACGCGAACGCCGTGGCCCGCCCGATCCCGCTGGCGGCGCCGGTGACCAGTACCAGCTGTCCCCCGAACCGGTCCGCGTACTTGCCCGGAGCGCGCTGCTCCGGCGCCCGCGCGGCAGGCTCCTCGCGGGCCGTGACGAAGTCTGCGATCCACGCCGCCACCTGGTCCGGCCGGGTCCTGGGGATCCAGTGCTTCGCGGGCAGGGTCCGCCGCACCAGTCCCGGCGCCCAGCGCTCCACGTCGTCGTAGAGCCGCTCGGACAGGAAGACGTCCCCGGTCGGGACGATCAGCTGCACCGGCACGTGCGCGTACGCGTCGGAGCGGGGCCGGGCCATCCGGGCCCGCACGTTGTCCCGGTAGAGCCAGGCGCCGTGCGCCGCGTCGGAGGACAGCGAGGCCGTCGGGTACCCGCCGACCGGGATCCCCTCGCTGCGCTCCATGAGCTTGGGCCAGTGCTTGCCGAGCGGGCCGCGCCATGCCAGCTCCGGCAGCACCGGAGTGTGCAGCATCCCCACGTACCAGGACCGGACGCCCTGCCCCAGCACCTGGGCGGCCCGGCGCGGGGAGGGCCGCCTCACCCGCTGCTTGATCCAGTGCCCGAAGTGGTCGAGGGAGGGCCCCGACATGGAGGTGAAGGAGGCGATCCGCCCCTCGGTGCGGGCGACCGTCGCGAACTCCCAGCCCTGCACGGAGCCCCAGTCGTGGCCGACCAGGTGCACCGGGCGGTCCGGGCTGACCGCGTCCGCCACGGCCAGGAAGTCGTCGGTCAGCTTCTCCAGTGTGAAGCCCCCGCGCAGCGGCACCGGAGCCGAGGAGCGCCCGTGGCCGCGCACGTCGTAGAGCACCACGTGGAACCGGTCCGCGAGCCGCTCGGCGACCTCCGACCAGACCTCCTTGCTGTCCGGGTACCCGTGCACCAGCAGCACGGTCGGCCGGCCCGTCTCCCCGAGCTCGACGACGCACAGCTCGATCCCGCCGGTGCTCACCCGGCGCTCGCGCGCGCCCTGCAGACCCGTCCCGCTCATCCCGCTCATGCCGCCTTCTCCTCAGCCCAGCGCCGCACGTGCGGCAGGTCGTCGTCCAGCCAGAACGCGCTCTCCTCGGGGTCCCGGGAGTCGGTGACGACCAGGATCTCCTCGAACTTCGCGCCGGTGCCCCGGAAGCCCAGGTGCGGCTCCACCGCCCACAGACCGGGCTGCGGCGGATGGTCGGAGAAGTGGTACGGACTCCACAGCGGGGACCAGCCCTCCCGGTGCCCGTGCAGGGCGTCGGAGGCCAGCCCCTTGAGGGACTGGGTGCCGAAGCCGAACGCGGTCGGGGACCAGCGGCGCTCCTTGACCCGGTCTATCTTGTGCGCGATGACGCCGAAGGGGTAGGCCCGGTGCCGGTTGGCGTACCCCTGGCGGGTCATCAGCCGCTCGACGTTCTCGTAGATCTCCCGCAGCGGCCGGCGCTCGCGCACCTGCTCCAGGATCAGCTCCCGGTGCGGCCGGAGGTCCGACATCAGCCGGTCCTGCACCGGATTGAGCCCGAGGCTGCCGGAGTAGCCGATGTCGGCCGCGTAGCCCCGGTACACCGGCGCCATGTCGAGGATGAACGGCATCCCCGGCTCCAGGCGCCGCGAGGTCGGGAAGAACTGGAGGGGGATCTTGAAGTTCGCGAACGCGGTACGGTCCCCGAACCACGCGAAGGGCAGGTGGAACCAGTCCCGCACCCCGCGCTCGCGCAGCCAGTCGCGCTGCATCCGCGCCGCCTCGCGCTCGGTCACTCCCGGGCGCAGCTGCGCCGCCACGGTCTCCGCGCACTCGTACGCGAGCCGCTGGACCTCGCTGAAGCCGCGCAGCCCGGCGGAAAGCTGCCCGGAGTCGTGCGCGGTGCGCTGCTTGGTGTCCCCAGTCATGCCGGCCGTCCGTCCCTGTCGCCCAACGCTCCCGAAACCTGCCACTGATGAATGTGACAATGGGCGGAGATCACGTCAAGGCCCCTGCACGGACCTGTGGACAAACTTCGGCGGCATCAGCCTTCCGTCAGGGTCCGTAGTCCTCAAGGCGGATACACGATCCCGCTCCAGGTCTGACGATCCGCGGCCCCCTCGGCACTAACGTCGAAGCCGTGACTGTCATCGCGACCGAAAGCCTGAGCAAGCGGTACCCCCGAGTGACCGCCCTCGACCGGCTCTCCCTGGACATCGGGCCCGGCGTGACCGGCCTCGTGGGCGCCAACGGAGCCGGCAAGTCCACGCTGATCAAGATCCTGCTCGGACTGTCCCCCGCCACCGAGGGCCGCGCCGCCGTGCTCGGACTGGACGTCGCCACGCATGGCAGCGCCATCCGCGAACGGGTCGGCTACATGCCCGAACACGACGCCCTTCCGCCCGACGTCTCGGCCACCGAGTTCGTCGTCCACATGGCGCGCATGTCCGGCCTCCCGCCGACCGCCGCCCGCGAGCGCACCGCCGACACCCTGCGCCACGTCGGACTGTACGAGGAGCGCTACCGCCCCATCGGCGGCTACTCCACCGGCATGAAGCAGCGGGTCAAGCTCGCCCAGGCGCTGGTCCACGACCCGCAGCTGGTCCTCCTCGACGAGCCGACCAACGGCCTCGACCCGGTCGGCCGCGACGAGATGCTCGGCCTGATCCGCCGCGTCTACACCGACTTCGGCATCTCGGTCCTGGTCACCTCCCACCTCCTCGGAGAGCTGGAACGGACCTGCGACCACGTGGTCGTCGTCGACGGCGGCAAGCTGCTGCGCTCCAGCTCCACCAGCGACTTCACCCAGACCACGACCACCCTCGCGGTCGAGGTCACCGATTCCGACGCGTACCCGGACGGCACCACCGCGCTGCGCAAGGCGCTCACCGAGGCGGGCGTCACCCTGCACGCGGGCGAGGAGCAGGGCCTGCCCGGCGCCGGCCACATCCTCCTCGTCGAGGCCACGGGCGAGGAGACGTACGACACCGTCCGCGACACCGTCGCCGGCCTCGGTCTCGGCCTGGTCCGCATGGAGCAGCGCCGCCACCACATCGCCGAGGTCTTCCGCGACAGCGACCGATCCTCGTCCCCCGCCCACCCGAAGGGAGCCGGCCCCGATGGCGCCTGAGACCTCGACCCAGATCCACAACATCGGCTACCGGTCCTACGACGGCCCCCGGCTCGGCCGCGGCTACGCCCGTACCTCGCTGTTCTCGCAGTCCCTGCGCGGCGCGTACGGGCTCGGCCGCTCTGCCAAGTCCAAGGTGCTGCCGATGATCCTCTTCGCGGTGATGTGCATCCCCGCGCTGATCATCGTCGCGGTGGCCATCGCCGTCCCCGGCTCCAGCGACCTGCCGATCAAGTACACGACGTACGCCCTGACCACGCAGGTGGTCATCGGTCTCTACCTCGCTTCGCAGGCGCCCCAGTCGGTCTCGCGCGACCTTCGCTTCAAGACGGTGCCGCTGTACTTCTCGCGGCCCATCGAGCGGGTCGACTACGTGCTGGCCAAGTACGCCGCCATGGCCTCGGCCCTCTTCATCCTCACCGCCACCCCGCTGCTGATCATGTGGATCGGCTCGCTGCTGGCCAAATTCGACTTCGGTCACCAGACCAAGGGATTCGGGCAGGGACTGGTGTCGGTACTGCTGCTGTCGCTCCTCTTCGCCGGCCTCGGCCTCGTCATGGCCGCACTCACCCCGCGCCGCGGCTTCGGCGTGGCCGCCGTCATCGCCCTGCTGCTCATCCCCTACGGAGCCGTCTCCACCCTCCAGGCCGTTGCCTACTCCACCGGGAACACCGGGGCCATCGAGTGGATGGGCCTGTTCTCCCCGATCTCGCTGATCGACGGGGTGCAGACCGCCTTCCTCGGCGCCACCTCCGCCTTCCCGGGCGGCGAGGGCCCCTCCGCCGCCACCGGAGTGGTGTACCTGCTCGTCGTACTCGGCCTCATCGCCGGCTCCTACGCCGCCCTGATGGCCCGCTACCGGAAGGCCGGGCTGTGACCATCATCGACATCGACCACACCTCCCGCTGGTTCGGGAACGTCGTCGCCGTCAACGACGTGACCATGCGCATCGGGCCCGGCGTCACCGGACTCCTCGGCCCCAACGGCGCCGGCAAGTCCACCCTCATCAACATGATGGGCGGCTTCCTGGCCCCCTCCACGGGCACCGTCACCCTCGACGGCGCGCCGATCTGGCGCAACGAGCAGGTCTACAAGCAGATCGGTGTCGTGCCCGAGCGCGAGGCGATGTACGACTTCCTCACCGGCCGGGAGTTCGTCGTCGCCAATGCCGAGCTCCACGGGCTCGACGACGCGGCGGCCCAGCGGGCGCTCGCCACGGTCGAGATGGAGTACGCCCAGGACCGCAAGATCGCCACGTACTCCAAGGGCATGCGCCAGCGCGTGAAGATGGCCTCCGCCCTGGTCCACGAGCCGTCCGTGCTCCTGCTCGACGAGCCGTTCAACGGCATGGACCCGCGCCAGCGCATGCAGCTCATGGACCTGCTGCGGCGGATGGGCGACGAGGGCCGCACCGTCCTGTTCTCCTCCCACATCCTGGAGGAGGTCGAACAGCTCGCCTCCCACATCGAGGTGGTCGTCGCCGGTCGGCACGCCGCATCCGGTGACTTCCGCAAGATCCGCCGCCTGATGACGGACCGCCCGCACCGCTACCTGGTCCGCTCCTCCGACGACCGGGCCCTCGCCGCGGCCCTGATCGCCGACCCTTCCACGGCAGGCATCGAGGTCGACCTCCAGGAAGGCGCGCTGCGCATCCAGGCCGTCGACTTCGGGCGCTTCACCGAACTGCTGCCGCGCGTCGCCCGTGACCACGGCATCCGGCTGCTGACGGTCTCCCCCTCCGACGAGTCCCTCGAGTCGGTCTTCTCCTACCTCGTCGCGGCCTGAAGGAGCTGGCACCCATGTACAACCCCACCGTCGCCCGGCTCACCTACCGGGCACTGCTCGGCAGGCGCCGCGCGCTGATCCTCTTCGCGCTCCCCGCTCTGCTGATCGTCATCGCCCTCGCCGTCCGCTTCTTCACCGGTGTGGACGACAAGGTGGCGGCCGACCTCCTCGGCGGCTTCGCCCTCGCGACGATGGTCCCGCTGATCGGCGTCATCGCCGGCACCGGCGCCATCGGCCCCGAGATCGACGACGGCTCGATCGTCTACCTGCTCTCCAAGCCGGTGAAGCGCCCGACGATCATCATGACCAAGCTGATCGTCGCGATCGCGGTCACGATGGCCTTCTCCGCGATCCCCACCCTGATCGCGGGCTTCATCCTCAACGGCAACGGCCAGCAGATCGCCGTCGCCTACACCGTGGCCGCCCTCGTCGCCTCGATCGCCTACAGCGCCCTGTTCCTGCTGCTGGGCACCGTCAGTCGGCACGCGGTCGTCTTCGGCCTGGTCTACGCCCTCATCTGGGAGTCCCTCTTCGGCAGCCTGGTCTCGGGAGCCAAGACGCTCAGCGTCCAGCAGTGGTCCCTGGCCCTGGCCGAGAAGGTCGCCGGACAGGGGTACGTCGACGCCGGCGTCGGCCTGCCCACCGCGGTGGTCCTGCTCCTCGCGGTCACCGTCGGCGCCACCGTGTACGCGGGCCAGAAGCTGCGCCGCCTCACCCTCGCCGGCGAGGAGTAGGACTCCGGCGGCAGCGTCCACGACCGTGCCCCGCCCGGCCCACCGGCCAGGCGGGGCACAGTTTTGCGGGGCATCATCGGTGCATGATCCAGCATCCCGAGCCTGAGCCGTCCAGGCCCTTGCGGTCCTGGATACGCTCCTCGCCCGGCACTCACATATGGCTGCTGATCGTCGCCGTCACCAGCCTCGTCGTCGCGATCTCCCCGGACCGGCTCGACCACGTGCTGCTCCACCGGAACAGCAGCAACATCCACCAGCTGGTCAAGTACCCCGTCCGGGCACTGCTCAGCAGCGCCTTCTGGATCGAGAACCCGGCCTCGCTCGCCCTGTACGCCGTGCTCTTCGAGTTCTTCCACGCCCCCGTGGAACGCTGGCTCGGCACCCTGCGCTGGCTCCTGATCGTCGCGACCGCCCATGTCGTCGCCACCCTCCTGAGCCAGAAGGTGCTCCTGATGGCCATCCAGGACAACCGTGCGCCGCACAGCATGACCCACGTCGTCGACATCGGCGTCAGCTACGGGCTGGCGGCCTCCATCGGAGTGCTGACCTACCGGCTCCCGAACCCCTGGAGATGGTTCTACCTCCTCGGCGTGGTCGCCTTCTTCGGACTGCCGCTGCTCACCGGGGGAACCTTCACCGACCTCGGCCACGCCACCTCGCTGGCCGTGGGGCTCCTCGCCTGGCCGCTCACCCTGCACCGCGATCCGCACGGGCACGGGCGGACGCCCGATGTTTCACGTGAAACACGCGTCTGACCCTGTTGTTTCACGTGAAACACGAACCAGGCTCCAGCCGGTCTACTCGGGGCCGACCACTCCGTGCTCCCAGGCCCACGCGGCGATCCCCACCCGGTTCCGGGCCCCCAGCTTGGCCTGCACGTTCGCGATGTGCGTCTTCGCGGTACCGGCGCTGATGAACAGCTCCGCGCCGATCTCGGCGTTCGTGTACCCGCGCGCCACCAGCCGGACGATCTCCAGCTCGCGCCCCGTCAGCACCTGCCCGGGCGCCACGGGAGCCGCCGCGGTCCCGGTCCCCGACAGCCGGCTCAGCAGCCGTACGGTGATCTGAGGGCTGATCAGGGTGTCCCCGGCCATCGCCGCCCGCACCCCTTCGATCAGCAGTGTCGGGCCCGACCTCTTCAGCAGGAAGCCGCAGGCTCCGTTGCGCAGCGCGGTGTGGACGTAGTCGTCCTGGTCGAAAGTGGTCACCACCACGACCCGGGTCTGCGGGGACAGCAGCCGGGTCACCTCCAGGCCGTCCAGGCGCGGCATGCGGATGTCGGCGAGCACCACGTCGGGGCGCAGCCGCCGGGCCAGCTCCACGGCGATCTCCCCGTCGGCTGCCTCCCCCACCACGGTCATGTCCGGCTGGGAGTCGAGGATCAGCCGGAACCCGCTGCGGATGTCCTCTTGGTCGTCGGCTATCAGGATGCTGGTGGTCACGCTGCCATGATCACCCCAGAAGGGGGCCGACCGGCGGGAAGACCGCCGAAACCCTCCAGCCCCCGGCCTCGTCGGGCCCCGCTCCGAAGGTGCCGTCCGCCGCCTCCACCCGCTCCCGTAGGCCCGCCAGCCCCGTCCCGCCACCGCGCCCGCGGCCGAGGAGGCCCCGGGGCCCGCGCGGTGGCGCGGTGTTCGCCACGCTCACTTCTATCCCCGCAGGGGCCTGGCGGACGCTCACCCGTACCGAGCCCGCTCCGGGCGCGTGGCGCCGTACGTTCGTCAGCGCCTCCACCGCGACGCGGTACGCCGTGGTGTCCGCCTCGCGCGACAGAGCGGCCAGGGCCTGCTCCTCGGCCTCCAGTACCCCGCCCTCGAAACGGGCCACCAGTTCCGGTAGTTCGGCGAGCCCCGGCGCCTGGGCGGCGGGGCCGCCGCCCGCGGCGCGCAGCGCGTGCACCGTCCGGTCCATCGAGGCCAGTGCGTTCAGGCCGGCCGCCTCGATGCGCTCCAGGGCGACGACCGCCTGACGGGGGTCGCTCCCGGCGACGAACCGGGCCGCCTGGGCCTGCACCACGATGGCGCTCACGTCATGCGCGACGAAGTCGTGCAGATCGCGGGCCAGTTCGAGCTGCTGGCCGCGCCGGGCGTCCCGTACGGCCCGCCGTGTCCTGTCCTCCTGCCGGCGCAGGTGGCCGCCGAGGGCCAGTGCGGCGAGAGCCGGCGCCGACCAGAACGCCGCCGCCCCGCTGCACTCCAGCCACGACGCCCCGTCCGCCCACAGCAGCGGCACCGGCCAGAGCGAGACCGCAGCGGTACCCAGGGCGCCGGCCACCGCCCCGGGCCGCACCGGTGACCACCGGGCCGCGAGCGAGAGAAGGGGCAGCAGCAGTGCCACCCCCGCCAGGGTCCACACCCCGGGCACCCGGGCGAGGCTCCCGCCCAGGGACAGCGCGGAGCCGCAGGCCAGGGCCGGGGCGTACAGGGCACGCGGATTCCAGGTCATGCCGCCGACCCTACGAGCAGTGGCCGAGCCGTTCCATCCGCCGTTCGGCAGAGGAGGACCCGGCTCCCGGCCGCCCGTACCTGCTGATCGGCCGATGGCCGCGCGGACCGGGCCGGACCAGGCTTGGAGCACCACCAACCGCCTCCTGAAACGGACTTGAGTCATGGCCCTCACCACCCCCGCCACGGTCGCCGCCTCCGCCGTCTCCGCCGTCGCCGTAGTCGCCGGTGTCTCCCGCCCGGTCCGCTGGGCCGCGAAGGCCGCGGCCCTGACCCTGCTTCCGAGCGGGCTGTGGCGCGTACTGATCGCGGTCGGGATCCCCGTCGGCTGGAAGGCGGGCGACGCGCTGCACGCGGACAACTTCCCGGGCGTCGGATCGCTCTACCTCATCGCGCTCAGCACCCTCGCCGAATGCCTGGGCCTGCTCACCCTGGGCCTCGTGCAGCGGTGGGGCGAAGAGGTGCCGCGCTGGATCCCCCGGCTGGGAGGCCGCCGCATCCCGCCGCTGGTCGCGGTGGTTCCCGCGGCCCTCGGCGCCGCCGCCGTGACCGCGGTCACGGTGGTCTCCGCGTTCGCGTGGAACGCCAACTTCACCGCGAGTCCCACCGCGCCCAGCGGGGCCGCGTACTGGTTCATGACCCTCTGCTACGCCCCCCTGCTGCTGTGGGGGCCGCTCCTGGCCTTCGTGACGGCGGCCTACTGGCGGCGCCGCGGGCTCCGCGGCTGACCGGCGGAAATTCGCTGGTACCGCCCGTGAGGCCGGGGCACAGTGAGTGGTGCGGGGAGCAACAAAAGGTCCGGGACGGCCACTTCGAGCGCGCCTCACGGCGCGGGCCGTCCCGGACCTCTCGTGCGTCCGGTCCCGGGACGCTGCTGCGTCCCGATGCTCTACATGGCGCCGAGCAGGCGCTCCAGGACGACCGCGATGCCGTCCTCCTGGTTGGAGGTCGTCACCTCGTCGGCCACCGCCTTCAGCTCCGCGTGGGCGTTGGCCATGGCGACGCCGTGCGCGGCCCACCCGAACATGGGGATGTCGTTGGGCATGTCGCCGAAGGCGATCGTCTCCGCGGCCTTGACCTTCAGCCGGCGCGCGGCGAGTGACAGGCCGGTGGCCTTGCTCAGGCCCAGCGGAAGGATCTCCACTATGCCGGGGCCCGCCATCACGATGTCGACCAGGTTGCCGACGAGCTCCCGGGCGACCTTGACGAGCTCGTCCTCGCCCATCCCCGGGTGCTGGATGTAGAGCTTGTTCAGCGGGGCGGTCCAGACCTGGGCGGTGTCCTCCAGGTAGAGGGCCGGCAGGCCCTCCTGCACCTGGTAGCCGGGGCCGAAGAGGACCTCCCCGTCCACCCCGTCACGGCTGGCGGCGAGCGCCAGCGGACCCACCTCGGCCTCCATCTTCGACAGGGCCAGGCCGGCGAGCTGCCGGTCCAGCGTCACCGAGGTCAGCAGCCGGTGCGCTCCCGCGTCGTAGACCTGGGCGCCCTGCCCGCACACCGCGATCCCCCGGTAGCCGAGGTCGTCCAGCACGTGCCGGGTCCAGGGCACGGCACGGCCGGTGACGACGATGTGCGCAGCGCCCGCCGCGGTGACCGCGGCGAGGGCTTCACGGGTGCGCTCCGAGACGGTGTCGTCGGCACGCAGCAGCGTGCCGTCGAGGTCCGTCGCGACGAGCTTGTACGGGAACGGAGCGGGGCTCACTTGGCGATCGGCTCCAGGACCTCGCGGCCGCCCAGGTAGGGGCGGAGCACCGGGGGGACCCGCACGGAGCCGTCGGCCTGCTGGTGGTTCTCCAGGATCGCGACGATGGTGCGCGGGACGGCGCACAGGGTGCCGTTCAGCGTGGAGAGCGGAGCGGTCTTCTTGCCGTCGCGGTAGCGGATCGCCAGGCGGCGGGCCTGGAAGCCGTCACAGTTCGAGGCGGAGGTCAGCTCGCGGTACTTGCCCTGGGTCGGGATCCAGGCCTCGCAGTCGAACTTGCGGGAGGCGGAGGCGCCCAGGTCGCCGGTCGCGACATCGATGACCTGGAACGGCAGCTCCAGGCTGGTCAGCCACTGCTTCTCCCACTCCAGGAGCCGCTTGTGCTCGGCCTCGGCGTCCTCCGGCGCGACGTACGAGAACATCTCGACCTTGTCGAACTGGTGGACGCGGAAGATGCCGCGGGTGTCCTTGCCGTACGTACCGGCCTCGCGGCGGAAGCACGGGGAGAAGCCGGCGTACCGCAGGGGCAGCTTCTCGGCGTCGATGATCTCGTCCATGTGGTACGCGGCGAGCGGGACCTCGGAGGTGCCGACCAGGTAGTAGTCGTCCTTCTCCAGGTGGTACACGTTCTCCGCGGCCTGGCCGAGGAAGCCGGTGCCCTCCATGGCGCGCGGGCGTACCAGCGCGGGGGTCAGCATCGGGATGAAGCCGGCCTCGGTGGCCTGGGCGATCGCCGCGTTCACCAGGGCGAGCTCCAGCAGGGCGCCGACACCGGTGAGGTAGTAGAACCGCGAGCCGGACACCTTCGCGCCGCGCTCCATGTCGATGGCACCCAGCGACTCGCCGAGCTCCAGGTGGTCCTTGGGCGCGAAGCCTTCGGCACCGAAGTCGCGGATCGTCCCGTGCGTCTCCAGGACGGTGAAGTCCTCCTCGCCGCCGACGGGCACGTCCTCGTGGACGATGTTGCCGAGCTTGAGCAGGAGCTGCTTGGCAGCCTCGTCCGCCTCGTTCTGCTCGGCCTCGGCGGCCTTGACGTCCTGCTTGAGCTGCTCGGCCTTGGTCAGCAGCTCGGCCCGCTCCTCCGGGGAGGCCTTGGGGATGAGCTTGCCGAGCGACTTCTGCTCGTTGCGCAGTTCGTCGAAGCGCATGCCGGAAGACCTGCGGCGCTCGTCGGCGGAGAGGAGTGCGTCGACGAGCTCGACGTCCTCTCCACGGGCGCGCTGCGAGGCGCGGACACGGTCAGGGTCTTCACGGAGCAGCCGGAGGTCAATCACCCCTCCAGGCTACCGGGCTGGGCTTCCCGGGCTCACACCGATATCACGCTGCGTGTCGCTATGTCCCAATTCGGGCGAATGGAATTGGCTGGGTCCCGGCTTGTCCCGTGCGTGCCGGGCGGCTGGATCCAGCCACCGGGGAGCAGCTCGATAAAATCGGCCCCTTTCTCCGAAAAGGGGCACAACGGCGATCGTCGCGCGGGGCCTGAGCAGGGCCGGAGGGCGGGAGGGGGGCGACCCTTGTCCACAGGAATTCCCGCCGGGCCGGTCTTATCCACAGGCTGTGCGCCGGATCTGTGGACATCGAATTAGATCAATAGGCGTCCGCGACCGGTCCGGGCCGATCAGGGTTCAAACCGCCCCCACACACTCATTCGGGTGGGAATGGCTCGCTCCAAAGAGTTGATCGGCGATACGGGGGTGACGCCGTTCACCTACCGCTCCCCAGCACGAAACCTGGGCCACCCGACCGATATGTCGACCTTGCCGTGCCGCTCTGTCGACTTGTCCCCAGGTCTCCACCCCGGCCTGTGGATAACTCTGTGGACAGTGGACGGAGGACTACGCCCGGCCGTCGAGGCAGCGCGCCAGCCAGTCGGAGGCCTCGGTGAAGTCGCCGTCGGAGGTTCCCGGCCGCGCGGCCCGCACTTCACTCAGCGCGACACCGGCTCGCGGATAGGAGCCGAGGAAGCGCACCTGGGGACAGGTCCGCTTCAGGCCCATCAGCGCCTCGCTGACCCGGCGGTCGGAGATGTGTCCCTCCGCGTCGACGGCGAAGCAGTAGTTGCCGATGCCCTCGCCGGTCGGGCGGGACTGGATCAGCATCAGGTTCACCCCGCGGACGGCGAACTCCTGGAGCAGCTCCAGCAGCGCGCCGGGGTGGTCGTCGCCGAGCCACAGCACGACGGAGGTCTTGTCGGCGCCGGTGGGGGCGGCCGGCCGGGCGGGCCGCCCGACGAGCACGAAACGGGTCTCGGCGTTCTGGGCGTCGTGGATCTCGGTGACCAGCGCCTCCAGCCCGTACGTGGTGGCGGCGAACTCACCCGCGAAGGCCGCGTCGAAGCGGCCCTCCTGCACCAGCCGGGCACCGTCGGCGTTGGAGGCCGCCGACTCCCACACCGCGTCGGGCAGGTGCGTCCGCAGCCAGTTGCGCACCTGCGGCTGGGCGACGGGATGGCCGGTGACCGTCTTGATGTCCGACAGTTTGGTACCGGGCCGCACCAGCAGCGCGAACGCGATCGGCAGCAGCACCTCGCGGTAGATCATCAGCGGCTCGCCGGAGGCCAGCTCGTCAAGCGTGGCGGTGACCCCGCCCTCCACCGAGTTCTCGATCGGCACCAGCGCCGCCGCGGCCTCGCCGTTGCGCACGGCGTCCAGGGCGGCCGGGACCGACACCATCGGGACGAGCTCCCGGGTGGCTGCTTCCGGCAGAGTGCGCAGGGCGGCTTCGGTGAAAGTGCCCTCGGGACCGAGATACGTGAAGCGGGTGGCCGACATGCGGTCAGCCTAATGCCGGGTCACCCGCCGGGGCGGCGCTGTTCACCCTTCGAGCAGGCGCTGCCCGACGTACTCCCCGTCGCCCGGTCCGGGCGGGACCGCGTACAGCCCGCTGGACTCGTGGCGGATGAACTCCGACAGGGCGTCACCCCGGTCGAGCTTGCGCTGGACCGGGACGAACCCGCGCAGCGGGTCGGCCTGCCAGCAGATGAACAGCAGACCGGCGTCCGGAGTGCCGTCGGGGCCGATGCCGTCGTGGTACGAGAAGGGCCGCCGGAGCATGGCGGCGCCGCCGTTCTGCGCCGGCGCCGAGATGCGCGCGTGGGCGTTGGACGGGATGACCGGCTTGCCGTCGGGGCCGAGCTTGTCCAGGGCCATCGCGGTCTTCTCGTCGCCGCCGGTCAGCGGCGCGCCCGTGGCCTTGTTCCGGCCGATGACCTGCTCCTGCTGGGCGAGGGACTGCTTGTCCCAGTCGTCGAGCAGCATCCGGATCCGGCGGACGACGGCGTACGAGCCCCCGGCCATCCAGGCGTGCTCGGCCGGTCCGGGGCCCGCGCCCGGCACGAAGATCCGCTTGTCGAAGTCGGGGTCCTTGGGCCGGGGGTTCGCGGTGCCGTCCACCTGGCCCATCAGGTTCCGGGCCGTCATGGGCGAGGCCGTCGCCCCGGGGGACCGGTTGAAGCCGTTCATCTGCCAGCGCAC
Source organism: Streptomyces sp. NPDC004126 (assembly GCF_050275515.1). Taxonomy (NCBI): domain Bacteria; kingdom Bacillati; phylum Actinomycetota; class Actinomycetes; order Kitasatosporales; family Streptomycetaceae; genus Streptomyces; species Streptomyces sp. NPDC004126. Next base: position 144,938 of record NZ_JBNNPF010000004.1, read on the forward strand.
CCGGGCGGCCTCCCCGGCGTCCTTCTGTACGGCGCGCAGGGCGTGGAAGGCCACCAGCGCGTCGTCGGCACCGATCTGGACCCACAGGTCGCCGTTGCTGCGCTGGGGGTCGAGCCGGTCCGAGGAGAAGTCGGGCAGCGGGTCGAGGGCCGCCGGGCGCCGGGCGGTGAGGCCGGTGCGGTCGAAGAAGGAGTGGCCGAAGCCGAAGGTGAGGGTGAGGGAGGACGGGCCCGCGTCCAGGGCGATGCCGCTGTCCGCGGTCGGCGCCGTCTCGCCCGCCATGAGCCGCCGGGCGGTGTCGGACCAGCGGCGCAGCAGCGCGGCGGCCTCCTTGCGCCCCGCGCCCGGCGCCAGGTCGAAGGCGAGGACGTGTCCCTTGGCCTGGAGCGGGTCGGTGATTCCGGCCTGGCGCTCGCCGTGGAAGGCGACCCGGGTGGCGCCGAGGGAGGCGAGGGACCCGGCGGCTCCGGGGGAGCCGGCCGGGGAGTCCGAGAGCGCTGACTGCACGAGCGCGCCGCCCGTGGCGCCGAGTGCGAGCCCCGTGGCGCCCGCGGCGCCGACGGTGCCCAGCAGTCGGCGCCGGGAGATCTCGATGTCGGGGGTGCTACCGGTGCTGTCGGTCACGCTGTTCAGCCGATCTTCACGTTCTTCTGGACGGTCGTCTGGTCGATGTCGGAGGTGCGTACGGTCACGTCGATGCGCCATTCGCCCGCGAGCGGCAGCTGGACCCCGGACGCGGTCCAGTGTCCGGCCGCGGCACGGTCGGGGGCGAGCGGCAGCGGGCCGATCTCCTTGGCGGGCAGGGTGAAGGAGATCTTGACCTCGGGGAGGTCGAGGGGCTTGCCGTCGGGGCCGTCCGCCCACAGGTGGAGGGTGTTGGCGCCGACCCGGCCGGGGTCGAGCTCCAGCCGTACGTTGCCCTTGCCGTTCTGGCCGCCGGTGTCGAAGGGCAGGGTGATCTTGACGGGGCGGTTGGGTACCGCGGGGGCGGACGCTCCGCCGCGGCCGACTTCCTTCTCCACCGCGCGCCCGGGTTCGGTGCTGGTCAGGACGGTGGTGACGGCCAGGAGCACGACGGCCACGCCGGCCTCGGCGAGCACCGAGCGGCGCAGGCCGGCACGGCCCGGATCGGAATCGCGGACGCGGGTCTCACGGGCCTTCTCACGGGCCGCGCGCTGCCGGGCGAGCTGGGCGGCCCGCTTCGGGTCGGCGGCCGCGGCTTCGCTTTCGTCGGCGGCCCCGGTGTTCTCGTCGGCTCCGGCGGCATCGCCCGAGGCGCTCCCGGCCGATGTTTCACGTGAAACATCGGCTCCCGCGAGCACCTTCTCCGGCTCTTCGGCCCGGACCTCCCCGAGCCGGGCGGTCCACTTCCGGGAGAGGTAGGCGATGCCGACGAGGACGGCGACGAGCGCGATCTTGATGAGCAGCAGCCGGCCGTAGCTGGTGCCGGTGAGGGCGGACCAGCTGCCGACCTGGCGCCAGGACTGGTAGACGCCGGTGACGGCGAGGACCAGGACGCTGATGAAGGCGACCCGGGAGAAGCGCCGGACGGCTTCCCGCTCGATGTCCGGCACCTTGCGCAGGGCGACCAGCAGCGCGGTGAGCCCGCCGAGCCAGGCGGCCACGGCCAGCAGGTGCAGGATGTCGGCCGGCATCGCGATCGCGGGCTGGATGCCGGTGGAGGCGTGTTCGGCAAGGGCCCAGGTGGCGGCGATGCCGCCCGCCACGACCGTGCCGCCGACGCCGAGCCCGAAGGCGAGGTCGCTCGTCTCCTTCTTCTCCTCGGCGCGGTCCTCGGCCTCCTCGGCCCCCGTCGCGTCCCCGGTCCCGGCCCCCGTCGCGTCCGCGGCGGCGGCCTTCTGCCGGCGGGCGTAAGCGCCGAAGAGCACGGCGATGAACAGCGCGGCCGCGCCGAGCAGCAGCAGCCGGGAGAGGAAGGCGGCACCGGTCTTGGTGTCCAGGACGGCCTTGAGGCCGTCGAGGTCGAAGGCGTCGGCGAACTTCCCCGAGCCGGTGTACGGGGTGCGCAGCACCAGCATCGCCAGGGTGGCGGCGGTGAGGGTCACCCAGCCGCTCACCACCAGCTTCTGCAGCGGGCGCTCAGCGGCGCCCCGGCGCCAGCACAGCAGGATGAAGGCGGCGCCGCCGACGAGGACGGTGAACCCGGCGTAGGCGGCGTAGCGGGCGATGCCGTACGCGATGCCGACGGGGCCGCCGCCCACCTTCTGGTCGGGCAGGGTGACGCTGGTCGCCGACGGGGCGCCGACGGAGAAGGTGAAGGCGCCGGAGATCGGGTGGCTGTCCGCGGAGACGGCCTGCCAGGCGACGGTGTACGTGCCGTTGGGCAGGCCCGGGTGCAGGGCGGTGCCGTAGCGGACGGTCGATCCGCTGCACATGTCCCTCAGCTCGCCGGTGTCGACGCGCTTGCCCTGCGGGTCCATGACGCGGATGGAGTCGTCGCCCAGGGCGACCTGCTCCGAGAAGGAGAGGGTGACCTGGGCGGGCGCCGTGGCGACCACCGCCCCGTCCTGGGGGTCGCTCGCCGTGAGTGCCGCGTGCGCCGTGGCCGGGGCGGCCGCGGTGAACAGGGTGGCCAGCAGGGCTGCGATGACCAGCGCGAGGCGGGGCAGGAGTGCCGTGGCGCGGACGCGGGCCGAAGGAGGAGCGGGGGCGATGGCCGTCATGGCGTGTCAGTTCCTCGGTCCGTCAGTGGGCGGTGGAGTTCTGTGCGTTGTACGTCCGTTCCTTGACGTCCAGCTCGACCTTGACCGGGTCGGCCTTCTCGAAACGCAGCTCGATGGTGATCTTGTCACCGACCTTCGGCTGGTTCTTGAGCCCCATGAACATGATGTGGTTGCCGCCGCGCTGCAGCCGGAGCTCTCCACCTGCGGGCACGTCCATCGACTGGACCTGCTGCATCTTCTGGTCCTTGGTCTCGTGGATCTGGAGATCGTCCGAGAGCGGGCTGGTGACGGAGACCAATTTGTCGGCGGTCTTCGAGTCGTTCTTGATGACCATGAAAGCGCCGGCCATCTTGTCGTTGACCGGTTCGGGCATGTACGCCCCGCTGACCGTCAGGACGGGCTTGCCGGTCTCCGGGGCACCGGAGGCCTTCGTGTCGGCGGCGGCCTTCGTGTCGGCCGACGAGCCGGACGTGGAGTCCGAGTCCGAGGAGGAGCAGCCGGATATGGCGAGCGCTGCCGTCAGGGAGAGGGCGGCGGCGATGGTGCGGATGGTGCGGGCGTTCACGGGTTCTCTCCCTTGATGATCTTCGGCAGGTCCTTGGTGTAGTCGTCGACGGTCGTGCCCTCGCCGTAGAGGACGTAGCCCTCGTCGGTCTTGGGCGAGAACGCGATGACCTGGGCCCCGTGCATGGAGACGACGCTGCCGTCGGCTTCCTTCTTGGGGGCCTCGATACCGATGCCGAGAGATCGGGCTGCGGCCTGGATGGTGGCGAAGTCCCCGGTCAGTCCGGTGAAGGACGGGTCCTGGGCCCTCAGCCACGCGCCGAGGGAGTCGGGGGTGTCCCGCTCCGGATCAGTGGTGACGAAGACGACCTGGAGCTTGTCCTGGTCGGCCTTCGGGAGTGCCTTCTTGGCGACGGCGATGTTGCTCATCGTCAGGGGGCACACGTCGGGGCAGTTGGTGTAGCCGAAGTAGATGAGCGTCGGCCGGCCCTTGGTCTGCTCGCGCAGGTTCCACGGCTTGCCGGTGGTGTCCGTGAGGACGAGCTCCGGCTTGTCGAAGGGGCGGTCGAGTACGGTCGCGGATCCGGCCTTCTTCTGACCGGTGATCTGCGTGACCGAACCGGTGGTCTTGGCCGTCTCACTGCCACAGGCAGTGAGGGCGAGCGCGGTCGCCACCGCGAGGGCGGCGACCGTCACACGTGTGGTGCGCATGAGGAAATGTCCCTGGGAATCGGGGATGGTGCGGATGTCGTGCGTACGACGGTGGAGCGGCGGGCCGGGGGCCCGCCCCCTCAGTTGGCGGCGCGGCGGCGCGAGGTGATGCCGAAGGCGACGCCGGCGAGACCGACGACGATGCCCACGATGCCGAGCGTGCGGGCGGTCGTGTCGGAGGCGCTCTTGGCGGCCTCGTCGTGCCCGCCCTTCTCCTCGCCCTTGTCGTTCTTGTCGCCGCTCTTGGCCCCGTCGGCGGCCGGCTTGGCGGCGGCGCCGTGGTCGTCCGCGCCCTTGGCGGCGGTCAGCTTCAGCACGGGCGCCGGGGTCTGCGGCTCCGGGGCGCCTTCCTTGGGCTCTTCGATCCAGCGGACGACCTCGTTGTTGTCGTACGTCTGGATCGCCTTGAAGACCATCTTGTCGGCGCTCTCGGGGAGCTTGCCGACGGAGACCGGGAACTGCTGGAACTTGCCGGGCTCGATCTTGCCGCCGGTCCAGGTCACCTTGGTGACGACCTCGTTGATCTGCTTGCCGTGCACGGTCAGCGGCTTGTCGAGCTTGGTCTTCTCGACGGTGGACGTCCAGCCGGGGAGCTCCTGCGGCATGACGGACGTGAGCGGCTGGTCGGCCGGGAAGTTGACCTCGACCTGGGTGGTCGAGGCGTTGTCCCGCTCGTTGGGGACCTTGAAGTTGATCGTCGCGTAGCCGCCCTTGGCGGCCTCACCGGCCGGCTGCACGCTGACGTGCGCGAAGGCGGTGCCGGACAGGGCGAGGACGGTGCCGGCGGCGAGGGCGGCGGCGAAGGAGACGCGAGAGGTCTTCACGGCAGGAACACTCCATGGAAGCAGTGGTGACGTCGGCTCCGCACGCGGGCGCGCGCGGAGGTCGCGGCACCGGTGCTCCCGCCGGGTGTTCCGGGGAGTGGGGTGCCGCGTCAGGCTGCGAGGACGAGTGCTGCCGTCGGCGGCCCGCGCCGGACCACGGTGTGCTGCAGGGCGTCCCGGCCCGTCGAGACGGCGGGCGCGGCGGCGCTCCGGCGGGCCCGGGGGCCGCGCGCGGGGGCGCCGGGGAGCCCGGCCGCGAGGGCGCGTACGAAGGCCAGCGCGGCGCGCAGCGGACGTACGGGGTCGGCTTCGGCGGAGAGCCGGGACAGTTCGACGAGCCGGAACAGCGCGGCGTCGCCCCGGGCCAGCAGCCAGCCGGCGGCGAGCGCGGCCAGCAGGTGGCCGATCAGCATGGCCGGGCTGAACAGACCGGTCGCCGGTGCCGCGGCGCCCCCCGCCAGGTGGGCGTGGGCCATGTGGCCCTGAGCGGCGGCCTGCGCGGCCACGGCGGCCGGGTCCAGTCCGGCGGCCTCCAGGATCTGCCGGGCGTCGGCCGCGCTCAGCGGCACAGAGTTGCCCCCGCAGACCAGCTGGGCGGCGAGCGCCGCCAGCGAGGTGTCGGTGCCGCCGGCCGGTGCCTGGGCGGCCGCGGCGCCGTGCTGGCCGAGGCCGAACAGCGTGTGCAGCCCGAGCTGGCCGACGGCCAGTCCGGCGGCGATGCCGGGCAGCGGGCGCCGGCGTCCCGCGAGGGGGGCGGCGACCGCGAAGACGGCGACGAAGGCCAGGGCCAGGGCCCACCACGGCACGGTCGCGCAGGAGGCCACCGCGTGGCCGGCCGCGGACAGCACGACGCAGACCGCGGTGAACACCGCGGCCCGGGTCATCCGGAGGCCTGCTCCGGCGCGTGTCGTGTGGGATCCAGTCATGGCCGGGCAATCATCGCACTGGGCCCGGGCCCTGCCTACGGCAGGTGCTGGAGGGACCCTTGGGTTCCGGTCGCCGGCCGGCGTCGCGTCCGTACCGGGTCAGCCCGCCGTCAGCTCCGCACCCGGTGCCGACCGCCGCCTGACGGCGCCCCGACGGGCCCGTGCCGAGGCCCCGGCCAGGGGCGGAGCGCCGGGTCCGGCCTGGGTGGCCGGCGGCACCGCGGCCCCCGCATACACCGCGGCCCGGGACATGCACATCGGCCGAATGAGGGCCGTGCCGGCCGCCGGGGGCTTACGGCCCGGTGCGGGTGGCAATAGGTACCCGTATGAGCATCTGGTGGTCTCTCCACTTGAGGCGCGAAGCCGCGAGCGTGCCGCTCGCCCGGCGGCTGCTGCTGGGGACGATGGAGACCGCGGGGGTGGACCCGGAGATCTGCCACGACCTGTCGGTCGCGCTGAGCGAGGCCTGCGCGAACGCGGTCGAGCACGGCGGCCGCATCGGCCGTCCCGGCGAACGTCCCGGCGAAGGCCCCGGCGGGAGCCCCGCCGGCGGCGCCGCGGACGGGACCGAGGCGTACCGCGTCACGGCCTATCTGGACGGGGACCGCTGCCGCATCGAGGTGGCCGACTCGGGTCCGGGATTCCCGCCCTCGACGGTTGCCCGGCCCAGACCCGCCGGCTCCTGCCTCGCCGAGAACGGCCGGGGGCTGCACCTCATCGAGCAGCTCTCCGACCACGTCCGCTTCCGCAACCGGCCGGGGCGGGGTGCCGTGGTGAGCTTCGACAAGATGCTGAAGTGGCGCGACGGCGCACTCCTGAAGGCCTCGTAGTACGGCGGTGGGCGGGAACCGCATCCGGTTCCCGCCCACCCGTACGTCCGTGCGCCGGCGTCAGCCCTTCAGCCGCGCCATCCACGCCTCGACCTCGACCGAGGTGCGGGGCAGCCCGGCCGACAGGTTCCGGTTGCCGTCCTCGGTGACGAGGATGTCGTCCTCGATCCGGACGCCGATGCCGCGGTACTCCTCCGGCACGGTCAGGTCGTCGGCCTGGAAGTACAGACCGGGCTCGACGGTCAGGCACATGCCCGGCTCCAGCGTGCCGTCGACGTACGCCTCCGTGCGGGCGGCGGCGCAGTCGTGGACGTCCATGCCGAGCATGTGGCCGGTGCCGTGCAGGGTCCAGCGGCGCTGCAGCCCGAGCTCCAGGACGCGCTCGACCGGGCCCTCCAGCAGGCCCCACTCGACGAGCTTCTCCGCCAGGACGTGCTGGGCGGCGTCGTGGAAGTCGCGGAACTTGGCGCCCGGCTTGACGGCGTCGATGCCGGCTTCCTGGGCCTCGTACACGGCGTCGTAGACCTTGCGCTGGATGTCCGTGTACGTGCCGTTGATCGGCAGCGTGCGCGTGACGTCGGCGGTGTAGAGGGAGTGGGTCTCCACGCCGGCGTCGAGCAGCAGCAGGTCGCCGGAGCGGACCGCGCCGTCGTTGCGGACCCAGTGCAGGGTGCAGGCGTGGGCACCGGCGGCGGCGATGGTGCCGTAGCCGACGTCGTTGCCCTCGACGCGGGCGCGCAGGAAGAAGGTGCCCTCGATGTAGCGCTCGGAGGTGGCCTCGGCCTTGTCGAGGACCTTCACCACGTCCTCGAAGCCGCGGACGGTGGAGTCGACGGCGTTCTGCAGCTCGCCGATCTCGAAGGCGTCCTTCACCGCACGGGCCTCGGAGAGGTAGACGCGCAGCTCCTCGTCGCGCTCCTTGGTCACCTTGTCGGTGAGGGCGGACTCGACGACGGAGTCGTGGGCGCGGACGACGCGCACCGGGCCGGTGGCCTCGGCGAGCGCCTCGGGGAGCTCGCGCACGTCCTTGGCCGGGATGCCCAGGAGCTGCTCGGCCTCGGCGAGCGAGTGCCGGCGGCCGACCCACAGCTCGCCCTGGCCGGACAGCCAGAACTCGCCGTTCTCGCGGTCGGAGCGCGGCAGCAGGTAGATGGCGGCCTGGTGGCCGGCCTCGCCGGTGGGCTCCAGGACCAGGACGCCGTTCTCGGTCTGGTCGCCGGTGAGGTACGCGTACTCGGTGGAGGCGCGGAAGGGGTACTCGGTGTCGTTCGAGCGGGTCTTCAGCCGGCCCGCCGGGACGACCAGGCGCTCGCCCGGGAAGCGCGCGGACAGCGCGGCGCGGCGGTCGGCGGTGTGGCCGGCCTGGGCGATGGGCTCCAGGCCGTGCAGCTCGGTGTCGGCCCAGCCGCTGCGCATGTTCTCCGCGAGTTCGTCGCTGACGCCCGGGTACAGCCCGTTCTTGCGCTGCTTGTGCTTCTTCTGGGGCTGCTCTTCTTCCGGGGTCTCCGGGGTGAGCTCGTCAGCCACGTCTTCTCCTCAGCTGCTACGACATGCAAGGACCGGGTGCGGACCCCGTCCATCGTATGTGCGAGGGGAAGGCTCCCGGCTCGACCTGTGACATATCAGTCAAACCGGGCGCACGTCGCGGGCCGACCCGCGCCACAGGTGAACCCGCGCCACAGGTGAACCCGCGCCGCAGGTGAACCCGCGCCGCAGGTGAACCCGCGCCGCAGGTGAACCCGCGCCACAGGTGAACCCGTGCCACAGGTGAACCCCTGCCTCGGGTGAACCCGCGCCTCAGTCGAACCGGGCCGCGAGCAGGACGACGTCCTCGGAGTCCCCGGCCGCGCCGGGCCCCTCCTCCGGGAGCACCGTCTTCAGGATGTGCTCGCAGATGGCCGCCGGGTCCTCCCGCGCGCTCCGCGGAACCCCCGAGGCGGCCGCGTGCAGCCGCGCGTAGGCACGGTCCATGGCGTCGCCGGTGCGGCGCAGCAGCCCGTCGGTGTAGAGAAGCACCGTTTCTCCGCGCGCGGGCTCGATCTCCACGCTCGGCGCCTCCCAGCACGCCAGCATCCCGAGCGGAGCGGAGAGGGAGGTCTCCACGTACTCGGTCCGGCGCTCGCCGATGAGCAGCGGCGGGGTGTGCCCGGCCCCGGCCAGGATGATCTTGCGGGCGGCGGGCTCGCAGTACGCGAACAGCGCGGTCGCCGAGCGCGCGGGCTCGGTCAGGCGCAGCAGCAGCTCCAGGTCGGACAGGACCGCGACGGGGTCCTCCCCCTCCATCACGGCGTACGCGCGCAGCGAGGCCCGCAGCCGCCCCATCGCGGCGACGGCGCTCGGGCCGGAGCCGGTGACCGACCCGACGGCCAGCCCCAGGGCGCCCTCGGGCAGCGGCAGCGCGTCGTACCAGTCGCCGCCGCCGCGCGGCCCCGTGCGGTGCCGGGCGGCGAGCTGGACCCCGGGGATCCGGGGCAGCCGGCTGGGCAGCAGCTCCTCGGCGATGGTGGCCAGCCGGTCGCGCGAGCGCGTGACGTCCACCATCCGGGCCAGGTGCTCGGCGGCGTGCCGGACGTACAGCCCGACCAGGTCGCGCTGGCGGTCGCTCGGCTCGGCCTGCTCGTCGTACAGCCACACCGCGGCGCCGAGCCGGCCCGTGGCGTCGGCGGCCACCGGGAGCGCGTAGCTCGCGGCGTAACCGAGCCGGGCGGCGACCTCCCGGTGCCGGGGGTCGACGGGGGGCTCGTGGCCGCCGGCCGCGGCCTGGCCGGGCTCGGGCAGCACCTCGGATCCGCCGTGGGCGTCGGGGAGTCCGTCGAGGATGCGGCCGTACGAGGTGGCGCTGCGCGGCACCGTCTCGATGTGCCCGAGGTCCGCGCGGCCGAGGCCCAGGCCGATGGTGGTGGAGGGGCCGAGGCCGTCGGAGGGCTCCAGGACCACCAGTCCGCGGCGGGCGCCGACGAGGGCGGCTCCGGCGCGCAGGAACTCGTGGAGGGAAGAGTCGAGGTCACCGGCCCGCGCGAGGCGTTCGGTGAGTTCGTGGAGGGTGGTGAGGTCGGAGACCATGCCCGCCAGCCGGTCCTGGATGACGCTGCTCGCCGCGGGCGGGGCGCCCTGGGCGGGGGCGGTCCGGGCGGAGCCGGCGGAGGATCCCGGCGCGCTCGTGGACGTGGACGCCGTGGAAGTGGAGCCGGGCGTGGGCGCCGCAGTCTGCGCTGACGCTGTAACCGCTGGATCGATTCCAGCCACTTTCGGCAGATGCGGGGCGCTCATGGCGTCCGCCTTTCCACCTGGTGCGATTCGCCATATAGCATCGCAAACCCCCAGATCGTGCTGCGCCGCCATCAATGGATCCACATCTACACGCACACGAGGATCGATGTCCAGCATTGCCCAGGCGGGAATACTGGTGTCCGTGGGACAGCAACTCACTGTCCAGCCGGGGCTAAAACTTGGCCGGAAAAAGCGCCATGCAGACGGTTTTTGCGATCGACTGGACAGGCGCTCCAGGGGCTCCGGGTACGTAATCGATGGTGCCCGGGGTCAGTTGACGCCCTCCCGCGCACCGCCGGGGAACCACCCGGCGCGGGGAGCCGTCCTTAGCGGCGGCAGCCGGTTTCGAGACCGGCGCGGGTCGCCCGGACCGCTCGCTCCGGGTCCCCGCCGGACGTTTGACGGACCCGTAAGAAAACTGCACGAACCGTGTGAACCTGCTTCTGGCGGACAGTGACGCGAAACGTGTACGTGTGGTGAAACACCGGTTACATGGTGTGATGTGGCCCTTCGGCGTTCAACGGAAAGGAACGAGCGCTCATGCGCGAGATCCTCGGAAGGCGTCTCCAGCGGCTCCGCGATCGCTTGAAATTCCAGCGGGCCGCCTCCCGCCCGGCCCCGGCGGGTACGGACGGCGCGGCGGCCGCCTCCCTCCTCGACGGGGCGCTGACCTGCGTCGGCGTCTGGAACTGGCCCGTTCTCCCGGGCGTGGGCCGGGCCGGCGCCGACAGCACGCGGTGCGCCTGCCCCGACCCCGACTGCGTGGTACCCGGCGCGCATCCCTTCGACCCCGGGCTGCTCGCCGCCACGACCGACGCCCGGATGGTGGCCTGGTGGTGGGCCCGGCGGCCGGCCGCCCCGGTACTGCTGGCCACCGGCGGGAAGGCGCCGTGCGCGGTGAGCCTGCCGGCCGGTGCGGCCGCGCGGGCCGTCGGTCGCCTGGAGGCGCAGGGCATGCGGCTCGGCCCGGTCGTCGCCACCCCCACCCGCTGGTCCCTGCTGGTGGCCCCGTACTCGCTGGAACGGCTCGGCGAACTCCTCTACGCCAAGGACCACGTACCCTCCTCGCTGCGCTTCCACGGTGAGGGCGGCTACCTGCTGCTGCCGCCGTCCACGGCCAGCGGCGGCGGGCAGGTCCGCTGGGAGCGGGAGCCCGCCGCGGAGCCCGGCCCCGACGGGCTGTGGCTGCCGGAGGTCGAGACGGTCGTGGACGCGCTCGTCGAGGCGAGCAGTGACGCGCCGGGCGGCGGCAGCCGGCTCGCGTACTGAACGTCAGGCGGAGCCGTCGGGCCTCCGCATCACTCGTACGGGTGCCAGCGCGACGGGTTTCCAAGGGAATTGGGCGCGGGGATCTCCGCGCCCCTTTCCCGCGTCGCTATCTTCGGCGAATGAATCTCCGCCTGATCGGTATCGGCGCCGGTGTGCTGATCATCCTGTCGCTTCCCCTGGCCGGAGCGATCGCCGGGCCGGATTTCGCCGGTCAGGGTGACGGAAAAGGCGGGGGGTTGCTCTCCTCGCTGGGCCTTTCCCACGCTTCCGGCGCGCCCGGCGGGGCGCGGCCCGCCGGGCAGTCGGCACGGCCGGGACCTGCCGAACAGCCGCGCACCGACTCGCGGTGCGGACCCGAACTCTCCGCTCCGCAGGGGCTGGAGGCGCAGACCTGCGTCCTGGAGAGCGCGGGGCAGACCTGGGGCCGCAGCTACTACCGCAACACCAGCGGGCGCGCGCTGGACGCCGTGCTGACCGTGATGGGTCCGGCCGGACGGACGGTGCAGATCCGCTGCGCGGTGGGTGCGGGGGACGAGCCGGGGCTCTGTGAGACCCCCCGGGGCGACTCGGTGGGGGCACCGGAGGACTACTCGGCCGTAGCGGAGTTTGCAGTTCCGGATGAGGAAGGGCGGCTGCTGCTGAGGTCCGGGAGCAACTCACCGGGCCCCGGCGAAGGTTGAGCGCCACCGGAAAGACAAGGGCCCGGTCGCTGGCGACGGGGGATGCACCAGCGACCGGGCTACAAGAACGGTAACAAGAGATCGCCTGTTCGCAAATTCGATCTCTGATATTCAGACATCGATTTGCAGGCGATTAGCGGGAGTTGTGACCCGAGTCACCGGACCCGTGCGTGTCCGTCCGTCAGCTGAGCGTGATCTGGCGGTTGGTGAGCCCGCCGCGCGCCCGGCGCTCCTCGGCGGTCAGCGGGGCGTCGGCGGACAGGGCCGCGGCCAGCCGCTCCGCGAACTCGGCGGCCGGCTTCTCCACGTCTTCCGCGGTGACCCCGGTCGGCAGGTCCCAGACCGGGACGACGAGGCCGTGGGCGCGGAAGGAGCCGACGAGTTTGGTGCCCTCACCGAGGGAGGAGGTGCCCGCCGCGTGCAGCCGCGCGAGGGCGTCGAGCAGCTTCTCCTCGGGGTGCGGCATGACCCAGCGCAGGTGGTTCTTGTCCGGGGTCTCGCACCAGTAGGCCGCGTCCACGCCCGTCAGCTTGACGGTCGGGATGGCGGCGGCGTTGGCGCGTTCCAGCGAGGCGGCGATCTCCGGGGAGGCGTTCTGGGCGTTTTCCGCCTCCGGAATCCAGAATTCGAAGCCCGTGTGCACAACCGGCTCGAAAACGCCGTCCAGGGCGAGGAGATCCTGAAGTCGGGGACCCTCGGCCGGCACGCGGCGGGCCGGGACCGGGGTGCCGGGCTCGGCGACGAGCGCGCGCTCCAGGGTGTCGGCCATGTCGCGGGCCAGGTCGCCGCTGGTCGAGTCGTTCTGGAGGCCGAGCAGGACCGAGCCGTCCTCGCGCCGCAGGGCGGGCCAGGCCATGGGGAGTACGGTCACCAGCGTGACGGACGGGACGCCCTCGGGCAGGCCGTCCTTGAGGGCGAGCGGGATGGTGGCCGCGGGGACGAGCTCGCGCAGCGCCACCCAGTCGCACTCGCCCGGCAGTCCCTCGAACGGACGCTGCACGTGCTCGGTCGCGGCGTGCGAGGCGGCCGCGCCGTGGCAGGCCTTGTAGCGGCGCCCGGAACCGCAGGGGCAGGGCTCGCGCGCGCCGACGACCGGGATCTCCCCGTTCTCGAGCTGGGGCTTCGCGGTCTTCGCGGCGGGGCGCTTCTTGGCCATCTGGGTGTCTCCCGGTTGCGGCGGTACGGCGGTGTCTCTGGGCGCGAGCCTAGCCGTTCGTACCGCCGGAACCGGTGGGGTGCGGCCGGGAGCACGGTCGGCGTGCGCTCCCGGACGGCCGCCTGTGCGGATGGCCGGTGCTACTGGTCGTGCGGGCGGGCCCGCTTCAGCAATCCAGGTCGTCGAAGGCCGATGCGAAGTCCATCGCCGGGGCGGTGACGCGCGTAGCGAAATCCTCGTGCCGGGGCCCCCGGGCGACGATCACCCAGACGGTGACCTCACCCGCCGCTCCGTCCCGGACACCCCAGTCCTGGGCCAGGGCGCTGATGATGTTCAGCCCCCGGCCGCCGTGCGCGGTGACCGAAGGCGTGGCCGGGATCGGGCGGGTGGGGCCGCCGCCGTCCGTGACCTCGACCGTCAGCCGCCCCGCGGCGTCGACGCGCCACGCGGCGCGTATCTCCCCGTCTCCGATCTCGTGGCGGCCCAGCGGCCGGCCGTGCCGGCAGGCATTGCTGAGCAGTTCGGAAAGGATCAGTACGGCATCGTCCACGACCGATTCGGACAGGCCGCTCATGCGCAGCTGTTCGCGCATCCGGCGCCTTGCCTCGCCCACGCCCGCAGGACCATGGCGTATGTCCATGCACGACGACGTGGGCACTTCCTGTGCCATCACCAACGCCACCCCCGGAACCTCCTTAGCCCCACGCCATGGTCTGGATGCCCCACTGGCCTGGACCGGAAACCGCCCTGACGAGGCCCTCTGGCACCGTTCTGACGCATTCATGACCGTCGGATGCGGAGCGGATGCGCCGGTGCACTCCCTGTCACGCACGGGGCGTGCGTGACGGGTGGGCAAATGGGGACGTCAGCGTCCGAGTTGTGACAGAACCTGACGTGGCCTGTTCGTGATGATCGCTTCTACACCCAGATCAGCGCATAGCTGAACATCTTCGGGAGAGTTCACCGTCCATACGTGCACGGAGTGGCCGGCGGCCTGGAGCTTGCGGATGAAGCCGGGGTGGTTGCGCACGATCCGCATCGCCGGGCCGGCGATGCGGACGCCCGCGGGCAGCCGCCCGTCGCGCATCCGGGGAGAGATGAACTGCATCAGGTACACGGTCGGGACCGTCGGCGCGGCCGCCCGGACCCGGTGCAGGGAGCGGGCGGAAAAGCTCATGACCCGGACCGGGTGGGGCCCGGCGGCGGGCGGGGCGTCCAGCCCGAAGCGCTTGAGGAGGAAGAGGAGGCGTTCCTCCACCTGTCCGGCCCAGCGGGTGGGGTGCTTCGTCTCGATCGCCAGCTGGACGGGCCGGCCGGCGTCGGACACCAGCTCCAGCAGTCGTTCCAGGGTCAGGACGGAGGTGCGTTCGGGGTCCGCGTCCCAGTCGGGGGACTCCTCTCGGTCCTTCCAGGAGCCGAAGTCGAGGGCGGCGAGCTCGGCGAGCTCCAGGGCCGAGACCGCGCCGCGGCCGTTCGAGGTGCGGTTCACGCGACGGTCGTGGACCAGGACCAGGTGTCCGTCGGCGGTCAGCCGGATGTCGCATTCGAGGGCGTCGGCGCCGTCCTCGATGGCTTTCCGGTACGCGGCCAGGGTGTGCTCGGGGGCGTCCTCCGAGGCGCCGCGGTGGGCGACGACCTGGATGGGGCTCGGCAATGCGTGGGTCACCCGGTCATGGTGCCATCGAGGAGGCCTCGCGCGTCGGGGTGAGTCCTGTGGATGCGTCTGATATGTCGGATATAAAGAATGGGGGGAGATGCACAGGTCCGGCTTACAGTGCCCTGACGGGCCATGGGAAAGGCTTCGTCCTGGAACTTGTACGGCACCTCGAACGTTCAGTCGGACCGATGCCAGGTGGGTGTCGGGACGGTTTCGCCTGATATGCCCAGTAGCTGAGACACCCAGAGCCTGTGCAGCCGTGTAAGCCTGTAAGCCGTGTGTGACGAGGAGAGAGCGCTGTGAGCACCGAGAACGAGGGCACCGCGGCCCCGACGCCCCCCGCGGCCCCGTCCGTACCCCCCGCGCCGGCCGCCTCCACCCCTGACCTGACGAAGGCCCCGGCCGCGCCCGCCGCGGCGCCGGCCGACCAGGAGCACGCGCCCGGCGAGCCCGAGGCCCCGGCCGCGCCGGTCCAGGCTCCGGCCCCGGCCCCGGCCCCCGCGCAGGGTGCCGAGCAGACCCAGCAGCTGCCCCCCGCCCCGGCGGCGCCGCCCGCCGCGCCCCCGGCCTACGGATACGACCAGACGCAGGCCCACGCCCAGGACCCGGCGCAGCCCCCGGCCCCCGCCGCGCACACGGCGTACGGCGCCGAGGCGTGGCCCCCGCCGCCGCCCGCGGTCCCCGCGTACGGCGGTCAGGGCGGCCACGGCGGAGGCGCCTGGGGCGCCCCCCTGACCCCCGACGGCACTCCGCCGCCCAAGCCGAAGGGCAAGGGCGGCATGGTCGCGGCCGTCCTGGTGGCGGCCCTGCTCGCGGGCGGCGTCGGCGGCGGCGTCGGCTACTGGGCGGCCGAGCGCAACAGCGGCGGCGGCTTCGGATCCACGACCATCACCGCGGGCAACACCCCCAAGGACCTCAAGCGCGACGCCGGCTCCGTCGCGGGCCTCGCCGCGACCGCCCTGCCCAGCGTCGTCACCATCGAGGCCTCGGCCGGCGACGGCGAGGGCGGCACCGGCACCGGCTTCGTCTACGACCAAGAGGGCCACATCCTCACCAACAACCACGTGGTGGCCTCCGCCGCGAACGGCGGCAAGCTCTCCGCGACCTTCTCCGACGGCAAGAAGTACGAGGCCGAGGTGATGGGCCGGGCCCAGGGCTACGACGTCGCGGTGATCAAGCTGAAGAACCCGCCCGCGGGCCTCAAGCCGCTGCCCCTGGGTGACTCCGACAAGGTCGCGGTCGGCGACCCGACCATCGCGATCGGCGCCCCCTTCGGCCTGTCCAACACGGTCACCACCGGCATCGTCAGCGCCAAGAACCGTCCGGTGGCCTCCGGTGACGGCTCCGGCGGCAAGAACTCGTACATGAGCGCCCTCCAGACGGACGCCTCCATCAACCCCGGCAACTCCGGCGGCCCGCTCATCGACGGCCGCGGCGCGGTCATCGGCATCAATTCGGCCATCCAGTCCGCGGGCGGGGGCGGCGGCTTCGGCGGCGGCGGTCAGGCCGGCTCCATCGGCCTCGGCTTCGCCATCCCGATCAACCAGGCCAAGAACGTCGCCGAGTCCCTGATCAAGACGGGCAAGCCGGTCTACCCGGTGATCTCCGTCTCCGTGGACCTCCAGGCCAAGGTGGACGGCGCCAAGATCTCCGAACAGGGAGCCCCCGCCAACGAGCTGGTCGACCCCAACGGCCCGGCCGGCAAGGCGGGCCTCAAGCCCGGAGACCTCATCACCGAGTTCGGCGGCAAGCAGGTCGACAGCGGCCCGACCCTGATCAGCCTGATCTGGACGTACAAGCCGGGCGACACGGTGAAGCTGACCTACCTGCGCGGGGGCAAGCCGACCACCGTCGACATCACGCTCGGCTCGCGCGTCGGCGACAAGTAGCCGCGCCCGAGCGCGGGCGGGCCGCGGGTGCCGGGGTGAACAGGCGCTCGACAGTGGCTTGATGGGAGGGGCCGTGGGCGGGATTCCGCCTACGGCCCCTCCCAACATCTGCTTATGCTTCGCTCGTGTTCGATTCACGGCACATACGGACATTCCATGAAGTGGTCGCGGCGGGCTCGTACTCGGCGGCCGCCCGCGTGCTGGGCTACACCCAGCCCGCGATCACCCAGCAGATGAAGGCGCTCGAACGCGCCGTCGGCACGCCGCTGTTCACCCGCGTCGGCCGCCGTATGAAGCTCACCGAGGCCGGTGAGTCCCTGGCCCGGCACGCCGAGTCCATCCTCGGGAGCCTCTCCGCCGCCGAGGCCCAGCTGAAGGCGTACACGCGGCTGCGCACCGGGCGCGTACGGGTCTGCGGATTCCCCAGCGCCAATGTCACGCTCGTCCCGGAAGCCCTCAGCGGGCTGGCCAAAGATCATCCCGGAGTCCAGGTCGAGCTGCTGGAGGGCGAGCCGCCGGAGTCCCTGCGCAGGCTCCAGCGCGGCGAGTGCGACATCACCCTCGCCTTCACCTACCCGGGCCTGCACGAGGAGATCCCGGAGGAGGTCGCCGAGGTCAGGCTGCTGGAGGACCAGCTCACGGTGCTGCTGCCGACGGGCCACCCGCTGGCCCGGCGCCGGGCCGTGCACCTCGCCGACCTCGCCGAGGAACGGTGGATCGCGGGCTGTCCGCGCTGCCGGGCGAACCTGCTGCACGAGTGCGCGGAACTGGGTTTCGTACCCGACATCCGCTTCGCGACCGACGACAACCTGGTGGTCCAGAGCCTGGTCGCACAGGGTCTGGGCGTGGCGATGATGCCCGCTCTGGTGCTGCCCTCGCTCTCTCTCAGCCGGGTCTGCGGACGGGTCCTGGAGCCTGCCGCCCGCCGCCACATCGCCGCGTACGTCTACCGGGACCACCTGCGGGTCCCGGCCACCGCCGTGGTGCTGGACGAGCTGAAGAGGGTCGCCGCGAACCGCGTCGGCTGCTGATCCGATGACTCCAGCAGTCCTCAATCCATAAGCACTGCTTGGGATTTCAGGTCATAACTGTCGTTGGACGTGATGGATGTGCCGTCCGACGCTGCTTGTATGACCACCACCACGCCGGCCCGTACGACCACGAGGATGGCCGCCCTCGTCACCGAGATCCGCAGCGTCGTGGACCGGGGCCTGGCCCCCGACCTGACCTCCTACCTGGTCGGCGAACGGCTCGCCCCGCACCTGGGCGCGGCCGACCTGCTGACCGCGGAGCAGCAGGAGGGCGACCCGGAGCACTACCGGCAGCACATCCTGCACGCGGAGCCCGACGGCAGCTTCTCGGTCGTGGCCCTGGTCTGGCTGCCCGGCCAGGAGACCTGCATCCACGACCACGTCTCGTGGTGCGTGGCGGGCGTGCACCAGGGCGAGGAGAGCGAGCGCCGTTACCGCCTCGCCCCGGGCCCTGACGCCGCCCGTCTGGTGGCCACCGAGGACGTGGTCAACGCCCAGGGCGAGGTCTGCGGCTTCGCGCCGCCCGGGGACATCCACAAAGTGCGCAACTCCTGTACCGGCACCGCGATATCGATCCACGTCTACGGGGCCGACGTCTCCCGCCTGGGCACCAGCATCCGCCGCGTCTACACGCTCCCCGTCGACTGATGGCCCTCCTCCACCGCCCCCAGAGCGAGGCGGTCCGCCATGTTTCACGTGAAACACCCTCTCCCTGGCCCGGATTGGGGATGGCTGCCGTCGGCGTGCTGGTGGCATGGGGCGTGCACCGGCTGGTGCCGGGCGTGCCGATGCTGACCGCCTCGGTGGTGCTCGGGATCGCCGTGGCCCACCTCCCCGGCGTACGGACCGTCGTGCGCGGACCGGCCCGCCCGGGTCTGTCGCTGGCCGGGCGGCGGCTGATGCGCATCGGCATCGTCCTGCTGGGCCTCGGCCTCGGGCTGGACCAGGTGCTCCGCCTCGGCTGGGCGACGGTGGCGATGGTGTGCGCCGTGGTCGCCGCCACCTTCTTCGGCACGGTCTGGCTGGGCCGCCGCCTCGGCCTGCCGGGGGACCAGCCCCTGCTGATCGCCACCGGGTACTCGATCTGCGGTGCCTCGGCCATCGGCGCGGTGAGCGAGGTCTCGGGCAGCGACGAGGAGGACGTGGCCGCCTCGGTGGCACTGGTCACCCTGTGCGGGACGCTGGCCATCGCGGTACTCCCGCTCCTCCAGGACCCGTTGGGGCTCTCGGACCCGGCCTTCGGGCGGTGGGTGGGGGCGAGCGTCCACGACGTGGGCCAGGTGGTGGCGACGGCCCAGACCGCGGGCCCGGGGGCGCTCGGCGAGGCGGTGCTGGTCAAGCTGATGCGGGTGGCCCTGCTGGCCCCGCTGGTGGCGGCGGTGGCCTTCTCGATGCGGGCCCGGCGGCGCGGCGTACGCACCGCTTCGGGGCGGCGTCCGGCTCCGGTGCCGCTGTTCGTCGCCGGGTTCCTGGCGGCGGCCGCGCTGCGAGCCACCGGCCTGCTGCCCGGGGTGGCACTGGACTGGGCGCACACGGCGCAGGAGGGTCTGCTGGCGGCGGCCCTGTTCGGGCTGGGCAGCGCGGTCCACCTGCCGACCCTGGCCCGCACCGGAGGGCGGGCCGCACTGCTCGGACTCGGAGCCTGGGTGGTGGTGGCGGGGGTCTCCTACGCGGGCGTCCTCGTAACCACCTGACGGCCGACCACCTGACGGCCGACCACCTGACGGCCGACCGCATGACGGGCGGCCGGATGACGGCCGACCACATGACGGTTAGGCACAAGGCGAGTTGGCCATTTCCTGGCCGGAACCGACCGAACGTCCGGACTGCCCCCTGACATCTCCGGGCCCCCGTGCGACTCTGCCCCCGCAAGCCGAACAGCCGATCCGCACCGACAGCTCTTCACCCCCACCCCTGCCCGGGTCATTCCGGCACGGGCACGGCAGAAGGAGTCCTGCGTGAATCGTCATCGCACGGCGGTGTCCGTCCTCCTGGCAGCGGGCGCCCTGCTCGCGGGGGCCCTGACGGCGGCCTCCCCTTCGGCGGCGGCCGAGCCGCCCTCCTCGTTCCGGCCCGGGCAGACCCCCGGCTTCTGGACCGCCGAGCGGATGCGCCAGGCCACCCCGCTCGACCTGGAGGCGGCCCCTGGCGGCGCGCGTACGGCGCCCGCGAAGGCGGCCCTCCCCACCCGGGTGCCCCCGACCTCCCCCACGTCCGTCATGGCGTTCCCGCAGGCGGGCGGCGCCTGGACGGGCGGCGGGGCCGTGGTGAAGACCTCGGGCCGGGTGTTCTTCACCTTCCAGGGCCGCACGGCCTCCTGCTCGGGCGACTCGGTCACCAGCCAGAACGGCAGCACGGTCATCACGGCCGGCCACTGCGTGAAGTACCAGGGCGCCTGGCACACCAACTGGATCTTCGTGCCGGCGTACGACAACGGCAATGCCCCGTACGGCCAGTGGTCGGCGGTCAAGACCTTCGCCACCGACCAGTGGGCGGCGAGCGAGGACATGAACACGGACGTGGGGCTCGCCGTCGTCGCCCCGCTGAACGGCCAGAAGCTCAGCCAGGTCGTCGGGGCGCAGGGGATCTTGTTCAACGGCGGCTACAACAAGCGGATGTACTCCTTCGGCTTCCCCGCGGCGGCTCCGTACGACGGCACCAAGCTCGTCTACTGCAGCGCCAACACGGGCAAGGACTTCCTGCTGACCAAGGACCACAGCATGGCCTGCAACATGACGGGCGGCTCCAGCGGCGGCCCCTGGTTCCAGGACTTCAACGAGTCCACGGGCCTCGGCACCCAAGTCTCGGTGAACAGCTTCGGCTACAACTTCCTGCCCAACACGATGTTCGGGCCGTACTTCGGCAACGAGGCCAAGGTGGCCTACGACAAGGCCCAGACCTCCTGACCCGGCCGACCGCAACTCCCACCCCACCCACCCCGACATCCCGGTACTCTGTACCGGCCAGGTGGGTTGCCCGAGCGGCCTAAGGGAACGGTCTTGAAAACCGTCGTGGCGCGAGT
Organism: Streptomyces sp. NPDC004126; assembly: GCF_050275515.1. Classification (NCBI taxonomy): domain Bacteria; kingdom Bacillati; phylum Actinomycetota; class Actinomycetes; order Kitasatosporales; family Streptomycetaceae; genus Streptomyces; species Streptomyces sp. NPDC004126. The sequence continues at coordinate 165,391 of NZ_JBNNPF010000004.1, forward strand.
CACCGTGGGTTCAAATCCCACACCCACCGCCACACCTCAGCGCACGCGCTGACCGGAAGGGGCGCCCCGATCGCGGGGCGCCCCTTCTCCGTGTGTGCGGGGCGCCGGTCCGGTGCCACCGGGGCCGGCGGCAGGGGCTCTACGCCTTCCGGGTGGTGTTTGTCAGAAGATCGGCGCGCGTGGCGGGGGTCGTGCGGTTGCGGTCACATCATGACGAATGTATGCAGATCCGCCCGTCGGAACATCGCGAAATGAGGGGCTCGTCATGACCCACCGCAGCGTCACCTCGATCTGGACCACCGTCCTCGCCGCGCTCGTGGCGCTCCTGGCCGCCCTCGGCCTCGGTGGGAAGGCGGCGGCCCCGGAGGCCGCGGGTGAGGTGGTCGCCGGTCCGGTGGCGCCGGCGGTGCGCCGTCGCCCGGCCGTGGTGGCGCGGCGGACCTGGCGGGCGGTGATGCGGGGCGGTTCGCTCCCGCCGACGATCAAGCAGCGGATCCGGGCCGAGGCCCACGGAAAGGCCCCGTCCGTCCGGCGCTCGACCACCGCCGCGGCCCTCGCCCCCGATGCGCTCCTCAGCCCTGCCGCGGCCCTGGGAACCGACGCCGTCCTCGCCTCCCGTGCGGATCGGGACCGGCTCGACCTCGCCGCATAGCGGGAGCACACCACCAGCAGCAGGAACGGCAGGATGCGGCGCAGGCGCGCCGCGCAGTGCCCCCGGGGACGGGGCACAGGGGGTCGCACCGGCGTTCGTCCGGGGCGCGCGGGGGGCGTGAAGCTTGGTACCGCAGGGTCGCAGGGCCGGGAGACGGTGGGGTTCCCGGACGGTGCGGCCCTTTTCGGCATGCCCGGGGCCGACCGGTTTGACGGAACGGTTCGCCTCTTGCGCGCGTAGGCCTCCGTGCGATGCGGGTGCGCCGCGTGGGGCGGCAGGGGCGTGAACGGGGTTTATCCGTAGTTGGTCATGCTTGCGGGGGAATAGCAGGCTGCGGGGTGGTTCGCCGGGGATTCGGTGGGCAACTCTGGTCTCGCGACGTCGTCAGCAGCACGAACGACCGAGGCGGTCGGCCAACTGCCTTGGAGTACACCCGACTTCGGTTTCCTGGAGGAAAATCAGACATGGCAAGCATCCGTACCGCCCGCGTCATCGCCGCCGTCGCCTCGCTGCCCCTCGCCGTCGCCGTCTTCGGAGGGGTGGCCGCGGCCGACAACGGCTCCTTCGCGAACGACGGATCGAATGCGAGCGTCGCGAGCATCGTGGGCAGCGGTGTGGGCGGCAGCAACAGCGGCAACTCCTCCACCTCGCAGCAGGTGGCCACCGGCTCCGGAGCGTCGAACCAGAACAACACCGCGCAGGTCAACGGCTCCGCGTACACGGCGATCCACCAGGCCAACTCCAACGTCGCGGTGAACTTCTTCCCGTGGTGGTAGGCGGCGCTCCTGGAGCCGCTTGACCGCTGAGGGCGCCCGTGCGACCGGACCGGCTGGGGTCCGGTAGCGCGGGCGCCCTTCTGCGTGTCCGGCCTTCCTCCCCCTTCCCCTTCCCCTCCCCGCTCCCTCCCTCCCGACCTTGACATCCACGGCGAATCTGACGGACAGTCAGTTTGACTCGTCCGATGCGATGCCGGGAGGCCAGCGCCGTGCACCTCGCCCCGTCCGAAGGCCAGGCGCGACTGCGCGCCGAACTGCGCGAGTACTTCCGCGACCTGCTCCCCGACGGGGTCCCCGAGGACCCGGACGCCCAGCGCGCACTGCTGCGGCGGATCGGCGCCGACGGCCTGCTCGGCCTCGGCTGGCCCGTCGAGTACGGCGGCCAGGGCCGCGGTCCCGACGAGCAGTTCGTCTTCTTCGACGAGGCCTACCGGGCCGGCGCCCCCGTCTCCATGGTCACCCTCAACACCGTCGGCCCCACCCTCATGAAGTACGGCACCCAGCGGCAGAAGGACTACTTCCTCCCCCGGATCCTCCGCGGCGAGATCGTCTTCGCCATCGGCTACTCGGAGCCCGAAGCCGGAACCGACCTGGCCTCGCTGCGCACCAGGGCCGTCCGCGACGGCGGGGACTGGGTGATCGACGGACAGAAGATCTTCACCTCGAACGCCCAGAACGCCGACTGGATCTGGCTGGCCTGCCGCACCGACCCGGCGGCCCCCAAGCACAAGGGCATCTCGATCATCCTGGTGCCCACCGACAGCCCCGGCTTCGCCTGGACCCCGATCGAGACCGTCGGCGGCCTCACCACCACCGCGACGTACTACGACGCCATCAGGGTCCCCGAGGGCAACCTCGTCGGCCCCGAGCACGGCGGCTGGGGCCTGATCACCAACCAGCTCAACCACGAACGCGTCGCCCTCGCCGCCATCGGCATGCAGGCAGAGGACTTCTACGAGCGGGCCCTGCGCCACGCACACACCCCGGACCCCGCCACCGGCGACCGCCCCGCCGACCGCCCCTGGGTGCGCTCCCGGCTCGCCGAGGCCCACGCCCGGCTGGCCGCCGTACGCCTCCTCAACTGGCGCCTCGTCCAGGACGTGGGAGCGGGCACCCTGGCCCCCGGCGACGCCAGCGGAGTGAAGTTCCTCGGCACCGAGTCCACCGTCGAGGTCTACCGGATCTGCCAGGAGGCGGTGGGCGAGGAGGCCCTCGTACGCGGTCCGGACGCCTTCGCCGGCGGCGAGCTGGAACGGATGAACCGGGCCGCCCAGATCAACACCTTCGGCGGCGGGGTCAGCGAGGTCCAACGCGAGATCGTCGCCATGATGCGGCTCGGAATGAAGGGGAGGAAGCGATGACCGCCGGGGAGAGCGACCCGTTCCACGAGAGGCTCAAGGCCTTCGAGGGGCGGCCCGCCGCCACCGCGGGCCGGGCCAAGGACGCGGTCAACGAGCCGATGATCCGCCACTGGTGCGAGGCGATGGGCGACACCAACCCCGCCTACACCGGACCCGGCGCGATCGCCCCGCCCACCATGCTCCAGGCCTGGACGATGGGCGGCCTCTCCGGCCACACCGACCGCTCCTCCGCCTACGACGAGCTGTTCGAGCTCCTCGACGGCGCCGGCTGCACCTCCGTGGTCGCCACCGACTGCGAACAGGAGCACCTGCGCCCACTGCGCCCGGGCGATGAAGTGAGCTTCGACGCCGTGATCGAGTCGGTCTCGCCGCGCAAGACGACCAAGCTGGGCACCGGTCACTTCGTCACCACACGCATGGACGTCCGGGCGAACGGCGAACTCGCCGGCACCCACCGCTTCCGCATCCTGAAGTACGCCCCTGCCGCCCGGCCCGAGAGCCGCCCGGCGGCCCCGCCCAGGCCGCGCCCGGTGATCAACCGCGACAACCAGGGCTTCTGGGACGGGGTCCGCGAGCACAGGCTGCTGATCCAGCGCTGCACCGCCTGCGCGACCCTGCGCTTCCCCTGGCTGCCCGGATGCAACGCCTGCTCCTCCCCCGACTGGGACACCGTCGAGGCGAGCGGCGCCGGCACGGTCTTCTCGTACGTCGTCATGCACCACCCGCCCTTCCCCGCCTTCGACCCGCCGTACGCGGTGGCCCTGGTCGAGCTGGCCGAGGGCGTCCGGATCATCAGCAACATCACCGGCGTCCCCTACGACAAGGTCCGCATCGGCATGCCGGTCCGGCTGGAGTTCCTGCGCGTCGACGACACCCTCGAACTCCCCGTTTTCCGAGGGGAGGCGGGCTGACATGGACTTCCACCCCACCGAGGAGCAGGACGCCGCGGCCGGCCTCGCGGCGCGGATCTTCCGCGACCTCGCCACCCACGAACGGCTCGCGGCCGCCGGCACCAGCAGCGACGCCGAACTCTGGAAGGCCCTGACCTCCGCCGGGCTGGTCTCCGCCGTCGAGGACGTCGGCCTGCTCGGCCTGGTGCTGCTGCTGGAGGAGCAGGGCCGCACCACCGCCCAGGTCCCGTACGCCGCCACCTGTGTGTACGGCGTCCTGCCGGTGGCCGCGCACGGCAGCCCCGAGCAGCGCGACCGGCTGCTGCCCGCCCTCGGCTCCGGCGAGGCCGTGGCCACCGGCGCCTTCCCCGAGCGCGGCCGGTTCACCGCCACCCCCGACGGCCTCCTCACCGGCACCGCCCCCACCGTGCCCTGGCTCCGCGACGCCACGCACGTCCTGGTCCCCGACACCGGCCGGACCCTGTGGCTCGTACGGACCGACGCGCCCGGAGCAGCCGTCCGTCCGGTGGAGACCACCGCGCCCTGGGCGTCGGGGAGCCTCACCCTGGACGGGGCGCGGGCTGAGCGGCTCGGCGGCCCGGAGGTCTACGGCCAGGTGCTCGGCGCCGCCCGGACCGCCTTCGCCGGACTGCAGGCGGGGGTCTGCGCGGGATCGCTGGCCCGGGCCGTGGAGTACACCTCCACCCGCGAGCAGTTCGGCCGGCCGCTGTCCACGAACCAGGCCGTCATGCTCCGCGCGGCCGACGCGTACATGGACACGGAGGCGATCCGGGTCACCGCGTACGAGGCGGCCTGGCGCGTCGACGAAGGACTCCCGGCCCGGGACCACGCGCTCACGGCGGCCTGGTGGGCCTCCGAAGCGGGCAAGCGGGTCGTCCACGCGGGCCAGCACCTGCACGGCGGGATGGGCGCCGACCTGGACCACCCCGTCCACCGGCACTTCCTGTGGGGCCGCCAGCTGGACGCCTACCTGGGCTGCGGCAGCGAGCTGCTGGCCGAACTGGGCGCCCTCATATCCGAGGGGGAAGCCCCCATGTCCGAGGGGGAAGCCCCCATGTCCGAGGGGGAAGCCCCCATGTCCGAGGGGGAACACGCATGAACGTCGGCGACGTGCTGCCGCCGCTGGAGATCCCGGTCACCCGCACCCTGATCGTGGCGGGGGCGATCGCCTCCCGCGACTACCAGGACGTGCACCACGACGCGGAGCTCGCCCGCGCGAAGGGCTCCCCGGACGTCTTCATGAACATCCTGACCACCAACGGCCTGGTCGGCCGGTACATCACCGACCACCTGGGCCCGCGCGCGGTCCTGCGCAAGGTCGCGATCCGCCTCGGCGCCCCGAACTACCCGGGCGACACGATGACGCTCACGGGCACGGTCACCGCCGTCGACGGGGACACCATCGAGATCCGGGTCGTCGGGGCCAACCGCATCGGCCACCACGTCACGGGCACCGTGACCGTCACCCTGGGGGCCGCCACATGAGCGTCCGCACCCGCGACGACCTCGGCGGCCGGGCCGCCATCGCCGGCATCGGCGCGACCGAGTTCTCCAAGGACTCCGGCCGCAGCGAGCTCAAGCTCGCCGTCGAGGCCGTGCACGCAGCCCTCGACGACGCCGGGCTCACCCCCGCAGACGTCGACGGCATGGTCACCTTCACCATGGACACCAGCCCCGAGATCACCGTCGCCCAGGCGGCCGGCATCGGGGAGCTGTCCTTCTTCTCCCGCATCCACTACGGCGGCGGCGCGGCCTGCGCCACCGTGCAGCAGGCCGCTCTCGCCGTCGCCACCGGGGTGGCCGAGGTCGTGGTCTGCTACCGCGCCTTCAACGAACGCTCCGGCCGCCGCTTCGGCTCCGGCGTCCAGCAGCGCGAACCCTCCGCGGAAGGGGCCGCCCTCGGCTGGTCCCTGCCCTGGGGCCTGCTCACCCCCGCGTCCTGGGTGGCCATGGCCGCCCAGCGCTACCTGCACACCTACAACCTGACCCCCGAGGCCTTCGGCCACGTCGCCGTCACCGGCCGCAGGCACGCGGCGAACAACCCCGCCGCGTACTTCCACGGCAAGCCCATCACCCTCGCCGACCACGCCGCCTCGCGCTGGATCGTCGAGCCGCTGCGGCTGCTGGACTGCTGCCAGGAGACCGACGGCGGCCAGGCCCTCGTCGTCACCACGGCCGAGCGGGCCCGGGACCTCCGCCAGAAGCCCGCCGTGATCACCGCTGCCGCACAGGGCGCGGGCCGCCGCCAGGAGGGGATGACCTCCTTCTACCGGGACGGCCTCGCCGGCCTCCCGGAGATGGACGTGGTCGCCCGCCAGCTCTGGCGCACCAGCGGACTGCGCCCCGCGGACATCGACGTGGGCATCCTCTATGACCACTTCACCCCGTTCGTCCTCATGCAGCTGGAGGCGTTCGGCTTCTGCGGCCCGGGGGAGGCCGCGGACTTCACGGCGGCCGGGGCGCTCCCCCTCAACACCCACGGGGGCCAGCTCGGGGAGGCCTACCTGCACGGCATGAACGGCATCGCCGAAGCCGTCCGCCAGGTGCGCGGCTCCTCCGTCAACCAGCTCCCGGGGGCGGAAAACGTCCTGGTCACGGCCGGTACGGGGGTGCCGACCTCCGGCCTGATCCTGGGAGCCGGGCTCTGACTCCGGTCCCAGGGGCCGGCCGCGTCCTCCACCTTCAGGAGGTGGGGCGCGGCCCGGCCGTACAACCTGAGAGGGACCCGGCTCCGGCACCTGGGGCCGATCCCAGGAAGGCCTCCCGCTTCTAGCGTGGAGCCATGACCACGCCTGTGTGCACGCTCGCCGCGAACCCGACGCAGTACCCGTCGTTCTCGGCGTACGTACGGACCCGTGGCACCGTCCTCCTGCGTACCGCGCGCTCCCTGACCGCCAACCCCTGCGACGCCGAGGACCTGCTCCAGACGGCCCTGGCGAAGACCTACGTCGCCTGGGACCGGATCGAGGACCACCGGGCCCTCGACGGCTACGTCCGGCGGGCCCTGGTCAACACCCGCACCTCCCAGTGGCGCAAGCGGAAGGTCGACGAGTTCGTCTGTGACGAGATCCCGGAGAGCGAGACCCCGGCGGGAACGGACCCCGCCGAGGCACAGGCGCTGCGCGACGCGATGTGGCGTGCGGTCACCCGGCTGCCCGACCGGCAGCGGGCCATGGTCGTCCTGCGCTACTACGAGGACATGAGCGAGGCGCAGACCGCCGAGCTGCTCGGAGTCTCGATCGGCACGGTCAAGAGCGCCGTCTCCCGGGCGTTGGTCAAGCTGCGCGAGGACCCCGAGCTGACCCCCGTGCGCTGAACGCCGGCCGGTGCCGCTCCGGTCCCGGCCCACGTGTTTCACGTGAAACATCGGCCACGGAACGGCCCCGGACAGCGATGGGCCAGCCTCTTTGTACTCCCGGGTAGTGACATGCCGACCGGTACGTGCGCAGAATCGGCAGCATCCGACAGCCGCCGCAGCGCCGCAGCGCTCACCGGGAGGACGCTTTGCTGAGCACCATGCAGGATGTACCGCTGCTGATCTCGCGGATCCTGGCCCACGGGTCGACGATCCACGGGAAGTCCCAGGTCACGACCTGGACCGGCGAGGCCGAGCCGCATCGGCGCAGCTTCGCCGAGATCGGCGTCCGCAGTGCGCAGCTCGCGCACGCGTTGCGTGACGAGCTCGGGGTCCAGCAGGACGAACGCGTCGCGACCCTCATGTGGAACAACTCCGAGCACGTCGAGGCGTACTTCGCGATCCCGTCCATGGGCGCGGTCCTGCACACGCTCAACCTGCGGCTGCCCCCGGAGCAGCTGGTCTTCATCGTCAACCACGCCGCGGACCGGGTCGTGCTGGTGAACGGCACCCTGCTGCCGCTGCTGGCACCGCTGCTGCCGCACCTGCCGACGGTCGAGCACGTCGTGGTCGTGGGCATCGGCGACCGCTCCGCGCTCGACGGCCTGGCCGTCCGGGTCCACGAGTACGAGGAGCTCCTCGCGGGCCGCCCCGAGCGCTACGACTGGCCCGAGCTGGACGAGCGCCAGGCCGCGGCCATGTGCTACACCTCCGGCACCACCGGGGACCCCAAGGGCGTCGTCTACTCCCACCGCTCGATCTACCTGCACTCCATGCAGGTCAACATGACCGAGTCGATGGGCCTCACCGACCACGACACCACCCTGGTCGTGGTGCCCCAGTTCCACGTGAACGCCTGGGGCCTGCCGCACGCCACCTTCATGACCGGCATCAACATGCTGATGCCGGACCGGTTCCTCCAGCCGGCGCCGCTCGCCGAGATGATCGAGAAGGAGAAGCCCACGCACGCCGCGGCCGTCCCCACCATCTGGCAGGGGCTGCTCGCCGAGGTCACCGCGAAGCCGCGCGACCTCACCTCGATGAAGCAGGTCACCATCGGCGGCGCCGCCTGTCCGCCCGCCCTGATGGAGGCCTACGACAAGCTCGGCGTCCGCCTCTGCCACGCGTGGGGCATGACCGAGACCTCCCCGCTGGGCACCATGGCCCACCCGCCGGCCGGGCTGACCGCCCAGGAGGAGTGGCCGTACCGGGTCACCCAGGGCCGCTTCCCCGCAGGCGTCGAGGCCCGCCTCATCGGCCCGGCCGGCGACGTCCTGCCGTGGGACGGGGAGTCGGCGGGCGAGCTGGAGGTCCGCGGCAACTGGATCGCCGCCTCCTACTACAACGGCGTCTCCGGCGAAGCCCTGCGTCCCGAGGACAAGTTCAGCGCCGACGGCTGGCTCAAGACCGGGGACGTCGGCGTGATCAGCGCCGACGGCTTCCTCACCCTCACCGACCGGGCCAAGGACGTCATCAAGTCCGGCGGCGAGTGGATCTCCAGCGTCGAGCTGGAGAACGCCCTGATGGCCCACCCCGAGGTGGCCGAAGCGGCGGTCGTCGCCGTCCCGGACGAGAAGTGGGGCGAACGCCCCCTGGCCACCGTCGTCCTCAAGGAGGGCGCCACGGTGGACTACGACGGCCTGCGCACCTTCTTGGGCCGCTCCGTCGCCAAGTGGCAGCTCCCCGAGCGCTGGACGATCGTCGAGGCCGTGCCGAAGACCAGCGTCGGCAAGTTCGACAAGAAGGTGATCCGCAAGCAGTACGCGGACGGCGCCCTCGACGTCACCACCCTCGCGTAGGCCCCGGGTCCCGGGGACGTCAGCCGCGCGTGAGCCATGGCCGCAGCAGCCTGCTGACCGCGGGCATGGCCACGTAGGTCATCAGGGTGCTGAAGACCACCGCGAAGGCGGCCGTCCGCACCACGAAGTGCAGGTCCACCAGGTACGGCCCGAGCAGCGCGTTGCCCGCGAGCGAGATCGGGAAGATGGCCAGCCCCGAGCTGATGGCCATCTTCCATCGCGGCGGCGCGGGCCGGGTCGTACCCGGCTTGGCGAACCAGGTCTCCATCCCGTGCAGTTCGCGCCGGGCTATCTCGGTGTGGTGGTGGCCCAGGCAGTTCGAGAACCACTGGGCCCGCTCGGGGGAGTCCTGCCAGCGCTGGAAGGCCGCCTGGTCGCGGAAGCGGTGCACCAGGAACCACGGGCCGCCCTCGGTGGCGGGCCGGAACAGCCCGTACCCGAGGTGCCCGGGGAAGGCGGCGGCCGTCTCCAGGATCCCGTGGGCCCAGGCCTCGAAGGTCTCCTCGTGGCCGGGCTCCACCTGCCGGGCGATGAGGAGGTTGACCTCCCCGTTGTCGGCGGGAACGGTGTGCTCGGACGTGTCGGTGATGGCCATGGGCCCCAGGATCGCTAGTTGGTCCCGATCTTGGCCAGCAAGTCCACGATGCGGCCCTGCACATCGGCCGTGGTGGCCCGCTCGGCGAGGAACAGCACGCTCTCGCCCGAGGCCAGCCGCGGCAGGTCGGCGGGAGTGATCCCGGCGGTCGTGTAGACGACCAGCGGAGTGCGGTTCAGCAGCCCGTTGGCACGCAGCCAGTCCACGATCCCGGCCCGCCGGCGACGGACCTGCATCAGGTCCATGACCACCAGGTTGGGCCGCATCCGGCTCGCCAGCTCCACGGCGTCGGTGTCCGCGCCCGCCCGGCCGACCTGCAGGCCGCGCCGTTCCAGCGCGGCGGTCAGCGCGGTGGCGATCTCGTCGTGCTCCTCGATCAGCAGGACCCGGGACGGGTGCTGCTCGCTGTCGCGCGCCGCGAGCGCCTTGAGCAGGACGGCCGGATCGGCACCGTACGCCGCCTCGCGCGTGGCCTGCCCCAGCCCGGCCGTCACCAGTACGGGCACCTCGGCGGCCACTGCGGCCTGGCGCAGGGACTGCAGGGCGGTCCGGGTGATCGGCCCGGTCAGCGGGTCGACGAACAGCGCGGCGGGGAACGCCGCGATCTGCGCGTCCACCTCCTCGCGCGAGTGCACGACCACCGGGCGGTAGCCGCGGTCGCTCAGCGCCTGCTGCGTCTGCGCGTCGGGCGCCGGCCACACCAGGAGCCGGCGCGGGTTGTCCAGCGGCTCCGGCGGCAGCTCGTCGTCCACCGGCTGCGGTACGGGCCGGTTGACCACCTCGACGGCTCCCCCGGGGCCGTCCAGCGGCTCCGGGCCCTCGGCGGCGCCCGCTTCGGGAGCCCCTATGGCGAAGGCCCGCCCCTGGGGCGCGGGTTCGGCGAGCCGGCGGCGCCGGCCGGAACCGGAACCCTCCGCGCCCGCGGCGCCAGGGTCCACGGCGATGCCCTGGCCCAGGGTGCCCAGAGCGCGCACGCTGATCGGCTGCCCCGCACCCACGGGCGCCTCACCGGGCCGGCGGGCACCGGGGACGGAGGGCTGCCCGGGGGTCTCGCCGTCCTCGGGGGCGGTGCGCGCGGCGGGCACCGGCCACGCGGGGGTCGCGGGGAGCGCACGCCGCCGCCCGGTCGGGAGTGCGGGCTCCGGACCGTCCGCGGGCTGCTGCGGCTCGGGCTCGGAGGGCGCGCCGAGCACCCGCCGGCCACGGCGTCCGCCCGGGCCCTCGGCGTCGGACTCGGCGGAACCGGAACCCGCGGCGGGTCCGGCCGGCAGGGCGAAGCCGCCCTCGGGGGCGACGGGCCGCGGCGCGGCGGGCGCCGGGATCCCGGTCGCCGGCACCGGGCCGGCGGGCTGCGCGGCCGCCCCGGCCGGCCCCAGCGCCCTGCGGCGGCCCGCCGGGTGCTCGGTCACCGGAACCGGGGGCACCGGCGGCACGGGCGGCAGCGCGGGCAGGACGGTGCCCTGCGGCGGCACGGGCCGGTCGTGCGGGGCGTCGTCACCGTCGCGGCCCCGCCGGCGCCCGGTACCGAGCCCCGCCGGGTTCACCGGGGACTGGGCCAGCTCCGCCGGACCGGCCACGACGCCCTGCGCGGGGGCTTCGCCCTCCGCCCGGCGCCGCCCGGACGGCAGCGCCAGCGCGCCCCCGCCCTCGCGTGCCTCGGAGTTCCTGGGCCCGGAGGTCTCGTCCTCCAGGAAGGCGTCCACCCCGCGCCGGCCCCGCCGGCCGCCGGAGACCGTCGCCGGGGCGGCCTCGGGCTCCGGTGCGGGCTGCTCCTCGGGCTCCGGCAGGGTCACCGTCCCGGCACCCGAACCCAGCGGCAGCTCCAGCACGTACGCCCCGCCGGGCGCGCCGGGTACCTCCACCGTCTGCAGGACACCGCCGTGCGCGGTGACGATGCCCCGCACGATCGGCTCGTGCACCGGGTCGCCGCCCTCGTACGGGCCGCGCACCTCGATCCGTACGACGTCGCCCCGCTGGGCCGCCGCCACCACGATGGTGGAGTCGCCGTACCCGCTGCCCTGGGCGGTCTTGCCGGTGGCGTCCACTCCGGCGACGTCCGCGATCAGGTGTGCGAGGGCGGCTGCGATCCGCCCCTCGTCCACCTCGGCCTCGATCGTCGGGGCGTGGACGGCGAACTGCACCCGGCCGGGGCCGATCAGCTCGACCGCGCCGTCGACACCCGCCGCGACGACGGTGTTGATCAGGGCGTTCTTCTTCTTGAGCTTGTCGCTGCCCGCGTCCAGGCGCTGGTACTCCAGCACGTTGTCCACGAGGGTGGTCATCCGCGAGTAGCCGGCGGCGAGATGGTGCAGCAGCTGGTTGGCCTCGGGCCACAGCTGGCCCCCGTCGTCGGCGGCCAGCGTGGCCAGCTCCCCGCGCAGTTCCTCCAGCGGGCCGCGCAGGGAGTCCCCGAGGACGGCCAGCAGCTGGGCGTGGCGCGCGGCGAGGGCGTCGTACTGGCGCCGGTCGGTGAAGGTCATCACCGCGCCGACGAGCAGTTCCCCGTCCCGTACGGGGGAGGTGGTCAGGTCGACGGCGACGGCCTGACCGGCCTTGTTCCACAGCACCTGGCCGCGGACCCGGTGCTTGCGCCCGCTGCGGAGGGTGTCGGCGAGCGGGGACTCGTCGAAGGGGAAGGGCGAGCCGTCGGCGCGCGAGTGCTGGATCAGCCCGTGCAGCTCGCGGTTGCCGAGGTCGGTGGCGCGGTATCCGAGGATCTGCGCGGCGGCCGGGTTGACGAGGACGACGCGGCCCTCGGTGTCCGTGCCGACGACGCCCTCGGCGGCGGCGCGCAGGATCATCTCGGTCTGCCGCTGGGAGCGGGCCAGCTCGGCCTCGGTGTCCACGGTCTCGGAGAGGTCCCGCACGACGAGCATCAGGAGTTCGTCGCCGGTGTACGGCTGGGGCTCGCGGTAGGCGTCACGGCCGTCGAGGTGGGCGCTGGTGACCTCGACGGGGAACTCGCTGCCGTCGGTGCGGCGCGCGGTCATCCGCTTCGGCTTGGAGCGGCCCTCCTCGCGGTCGCCGGGGCGGCGCATCGAGCCGGGGATCTGCTTGGAGTCGAACTCCGGCAGGAGGTCGAGCACCCCGCGGCCGACGAGCCCGGTACCGGGGCTCTCCATGACTTCGAGGGCGATCGAATTGGCGTTGACGACCGTGCCGTTGGCGTTGACGAGCAACAGCGCGTCCGGGAGCGCGTCGAGTATTGCTGCGAGGCGAGCAGCGCCTCGGGATGGCCTGCTGCTCACGACGAGCTTCCTCCCTGACCACGACTACCGGCATGTCACGGGAGGAGTCTAAGGGCACCGTCCTGCCGTGAGGTGGCGGATGGCCGGGGTAAAACGCGCATCCGCCGCATCGTCCCAGGTCAGGAATGCTCCCCCGGAAGCACAGGTTCCAGGTTCTTCCACCGGGCGATGTCGCAGCCGTTCCTGCGCTGGAAGGTGGTGTCCACCTTCTGGCCGCGCCACGTTCCCGTGACGCGGGCGACGGCCGACCCGCCGTACTGGAACGAGCAGTTCTTGGATTCCGGCTCGGCGAAGGGGTCCTTGCCCTGTTTGGCCAGCGCGTCGAGGCGGGCGCAGGCCTCCTCGGCGAAGGGGTGGTCGCCGCCGGCGGGATGGCACTCCAGCCGGTGCGTGCCGTCGACCAGGCGGTTGCCGCTCTTGGAGATCTCGATGGTGAGCCGGTCGGGTGAGGACAGCAGGCGCCCGAGGGGCAGGGGCGGCAGGGGGCCGGCGGCCGCGGCGGCGAGGGCGGAGGTGACGGCGAAGGCGGCGAGACGCAGCATGGGGCACTCCAGGTCGTCCGTACGTCGTACGCCTCACCAACGACGTTCCCGCTCGGACGTTGCGTGCTTAAGCCTTTGCCCTGCGGCCCCGGCTCCTTGTACCGTTGGGAGCGGATTGGTGAGCGGCCCCGCGGCTGTGTCATCATCTGCACGCACCTTCGTACGCGGGGGTGTGCTGGAGGCGTCGCCTAGTCCGGTCTATGGCGCCGCACTGCTAATGCGGTTTGGGGCTTACACCCCATCGAGGGTTCAAATCCCTCCGCCTCCGCACCTCACCGAAGCCCCGGTCCTGATGGACCGGGGCTTCGGTGCGTTCGGAGGCCGGATGCGTTCCGGCGCGGGGGTGCGTTCGGACGCCGGGCGGGTGCGTGGACCGGGTGGAGGCGTGGGCCGGCGCGTTCAGGGCTTGGAGGGGTTTCGGATGGGCTCCCGTGGGTAGCCCGCCGGGCCCGGCGCTCCTGTGCGGATCCGACCGGACGATCTTCTTCCGGGGTGTTTCCGCAGGTCAGGGGCGTTGTGGCTAATGGATTTCGCGTCCCGGCGAGGTCCATGTATTGTTGTTCTCGCAAGGCCAACGGGGCGAAAAAAACCCGGGAAGCCCAAGCACTCGTAGCTTAACGGATAGAGCATCTGACTACGGATCAGAAGGTTGCAGGTTCGAATCCTGCCGAGTGCACAGCCGAGAGGCCCTCAGGAGAAGTCCTGAGGGCCTCTTTCGTGTGTCCGGGCAGTACTCAAGGCGGAGGGGTCCCCCGGGAGAGCTCAGGGGTGGAATGGCTCCTGAGGGGGACGTGGACCACGCGGACTCCCGGATACGGTTTTCGAAGATCGTTCGAACCTTGATGGGGGCTCTCATGGGACTCTTCGGAAACGCGCACACCGTCGACCCGTCGTCGGCGCAGCGGGACTACGCGCGCCTGCTGGGGAACGGCGAGCAGGTCTACGCGGCGTACCTGCTGGTGCGCGACACGATCCTGTTCACGGACCGGCGGCTGGTCTTCGTCGACAAGCAGGGGCTGACGGGCAAGAAGGTGGAGTACCACTCCATCCCGTACCGGAGCATCACGCACTTCTCGGTGGAGACGGCCGGGCACTTCGATCTCGACGCCGAGCTCAAGATATGGATATCCGGCAGCCCGGCGCCGATCGAGAAGACCTTCACCAAGGGGGTCGACATCTACGAGATGCAGGCGATCCTGACGCAGTTCGTCGCGCGCTAGGCCGGCACGGGCGGAGCGGGGCTCAGGGGCGGCCGGGCAGGACGCGCGGGAGGCCGGTCACCGAGAGCACCAGCGAGTAGAGCGAGGTGGTGGCGGTGATGAAGAGGCGGTTGTTCTTCGGGCCGCCGAAGGCGATGTTCGAAACGGGCTCCGGGACGCGCAGGCGGCCGATGAGGTCTCCGTCCGCCGCGTAGCAGTGCACGCCCGACGCCATCGCGGCCGCCCACAGCCGGCCCTCGTCGTCGAAGCGGATGTTGTCCACCGAGGGGCAGTCCGTGAAGACGTGGTCCCCGCTCAGGGTGCCGTCGTCGCCGACCTTGAAGACTCGGATGTGGCCGGCGCGGGTGTCGGCCGCGTACAGCTCGCTCTCGTCGGGGGAGAAGACCAGGCCGTTCGGCCCGAGGAAGCCGTCGGCGACGAGGCGGACCTCGCCGGTGGCCGGGTCGGCACGGTAGAGGTTGCGGGCGCCGATCTCGCTCGGCGCCCGCCGGCCCTCGTAGTCGTTGGTGATCCCGAAGTCCGGGTCGGAGAACCAGACGGACCCGTCCGAGCGGACCACCGCGTCGTTGGGGCTGTTGAGCCGCTTGCCGTCGTAGCGGTCGGCGATGACGGTGAGGCTGCCGTCGGGTTCGGTGCGGGTGACGCGCCGGTTGCCCTGCTCACAGGTGATCAGGCGGCCTTCGCGGTCGAGGGTGTTGCCGTTGGAGTGGCCGGCCGGGGAACGGAAGACGGAGACCGCACCGGTTGCCTCGTCCCAGCGCAGCATCCGGTCGTTGGGGATGTCGCTCCACACGAGCTGGCGCCAGGCGGGCAGGTACAGGGGGCCTTCGGCCCAGCGGCAGTCGTCGTAGAGCCGTTCCAGGCGGGCGTCTCCGTTGGCGCAGCGGCCGGTACGGAAGCGTTCGTCCAGGATCTCGTACAAGGTGAGGTCAGCTATACCCAACATGATTCCCCCAGATGAGTGAAGCTCCGAATTGTGTTCGGTGTGATGGTGAGATTGCAGGATCAGGTACCGTCTTCGCAAGAGCCGGCGGGCTCAACCGGCCCAAGGGGCTCGACGGGCCGGCGGGCCCACGGGAGGCAGACGGCGTGGACGACATCGACCGGGCGCTCGTCCTGCGCCTCCAGCAGGACGCGGGCCAGTCCTACGCCGCACTCGGCGCGGCCGTGGGGCTCTCGGCCGGGGCCACCCACGAGCGCGTACGCAAACTGCGCGAGCGCGGGGTCATCCGGCGGACCACCGTCGACGTGGACCCGGCCGCGGTCGGCAGCGGGGTGCTGGCCTACGTGATGGTCGACTCCAACGCGTGGATGGGCGAGTCGGCGGAGGACTTCGCCGCCATCCCCGAGATCCAGGAGGCGCACATCATCGCGGGCAGCGCCTCGGTGCTGGTCAAGGTGCGCACGGCCACCACCGAGCAGCTCCAGGACGTCCTGCGGCGGCTCTACGCCATCGACGGGGTCAGCGGGACGCAGGCCACCGTGGTCCTGGAGACCTTCTTCGAGCGGCCGCTCCCGCTGTGACCGCCCCCGCCGCGGGCTGGTGGTGCACCGGGATCCGGTGGAGCGCGGGGGGTCCCGCCATCGGGTGGTGCGGGCGCGGGGAGCGCGGCAGCCCACTCGCCCCGGGGCAGCGGCTGGCCTTCACCGCCCGCGGCGAGCGGCACTGCCTCGGCGTGCGGCGGGCCGGGAAGCGGACCCCGTGCCCGGTGGCCCGGTCGGTGCCGGGCCGGGCGGGGAGCGCCCAGTGCCCCGAGTGCGCCCGGCTGGACCGGTCGTTCTCGGTGGCCGCGGACACCAATGCGGCCGACCCGCGGACCTACCGCGTCTACCTGGCGTGGTTCGGGCCCGGGATGGTCAAGGTCGGCATCACCGCCGAGGAGCGGGGTCCGGTCCGGCTGCTGGAGCAGGGGGCGGTCACCTGGGCCTGGCTGGGGCGCGGCCCGCTGATGGCGGCGCGCCGGACGGAGGAGCTGCTGCGGGCCGCCCTCGGGGTGCCCGACCGGATCGCGTACGCCCGCAAGCGCGCCGTACGGGCCCGGCTGCCGGAGGAGCCCGAGCGGGCCCGGGAGGTCGCCGAGCTGTACGCGCGGGCCGCCGCGCTGCCCGGGTGGCCGGAGTCTCTGGAGCGGGTGGGGTGCGAGATCACCGACCACGCCGGGCCGTTCGGGCTGGCCGGGCTGCCGGAACCGGCCCGGCTGGTCACGGAGCTGGTGCCCGGCGGGACCGTCGTCGGGCGGCTGGCGGGGGCCGCCGGACCCGACCTGCACTTCGCGGACGGGCTCGTGGTGGACACCCGGCTGCTGGCCGGATGGGAGCTGTCCGCCGCCCCCGAGGGTGCCCGCACCGACGTACCGCTGACCACCGTCGCGCCCGCGCCGCCCGAGGCCGAGCAGGGCGGACTGTTCTGACGCGGGGCAAGGTCAAAACTTGGATCCCTTTGGCCTCCCGGGGCCGAATCTGATGGACATGCCAAGGGGCTTCCGCCGAGGGTGGGGACATGAGCATTCAGCCCGTTCCGGCGTTCGAACCGCCTTACGTGATGGCCGTATTCACCAATGTCCGCACCTCCGACGAGAGCGGCTATCCGGAGACCAGCGCCCGGATGGACGAGATCGTCAAGGAGAACCCCGGGTTCCTCGGCTACGAATCCGCCCGCACCCCCGGCGGCCTCGGGATCACCGTCGCGTACTTCCGCGACCACGAGTCCCTGCGCGGCTGGCGGGAGGACCTGGACCACCAGGCGGCCATGAAGCAGGGCCGCGCCCACTGGTACGAGAGCTACACCCTGCACGTCGCGACCGTCGAGCGGAGCCACGGCTTTGCCCGCAACGGCTGAGGCGGTCCGCGCGTTCCGCGAGCGGCTCGGCCTGCCGGGACTGGTGGACGTCCACACGCACTTCATGCCGGAGCGGGTGCTGGCGAAGGTCTGGGACTACTTCGACGCCGTCGGTCCGCTGACCGGCGTCGCATGGCCCATCACCTACCGGCACGAGGAGGAGCGGCGGGTGGCGCTGCTGCGGGAGTTCGGGGTCCGCGCCTTCACCTCCATGCTCTACCCGCACAAGCCCGCGATGGCCGCCTGGCTCAACGCGTGGGCCGCGGACTTCGCCGCCCGCACCCCCGACTGCCTGCACACCGCGACCTTCTTCCCCGAGGCGGACGTGGCGGCGTACACCGCGCAGGCCGTGTCCGACGGGGCCCGGGTCTTCAAGGCGCACCTCCAGGTCGGCGGCTACGACCCGAACGACGACCGGCTCGACCCGGTCTGGGGCCTGCTGGCCGAGGCGGGGATCCCGACCGTCGTCCACTGCGGTTCGGGGCCCGCCCCGGGCAAGCACACCGGACCCGGGCCGGTCGCCCGGCTGCTGGCCCGCCACCCCCGGCTGCCGCTGGTCATCGCGCACATGGGGATGCCCGAGTACACGGACTTCCTCGACCTGGCCGACCGGTACCCCGAGGTGCGCCTCGACACGACCATCGCCTTCACCGACTTCTCGGAGCGCCTCGGGCCCTTCCCGCCGGGAGAGCTGGGGCGGCTCGCCGACCTCGGGGACCGGATCCTGCTGGGCACCGACTTCCCGAACATCCCCTACCCCTACGAGCACCAGCTGGAGGCACTGGAACGGCTCGGCCTCGGCGACGACTGGCTGCGCGCGGTCTGCCACGACAACGCCGCCCGCCTGTTCGGCCTCCCCCTTCCCTGAGCGCTCTCGGACGGGACCGCCCTTTCTCAGGAGATTCACAGGAAGGGGCAAGAACGCTCTCAGGGGCGGCCGCCAGCGTGGGGCCATGACCGCGACGACCACCTCCCACGCGTCCACGTCCACCGGCAACCCGACGGCCCTGCTGCGGCCCGACGGCGGACCCTGCCGGGTCCTCGTCGTCGACGACGAGGCCTCGCTCTCCGAGCTGCTCTCCATGGCCCTGCGCTACGAGGGCTGCGAGGTCCGCAGCGCGGGCGACGGGGCGGGCGCCGTCCGGGCCGCGCGGGAGTTCCGGCCGGACGTGGTGGTCCTCGACATCATGCTCCCGGACATGGACGGGCTGGCCGTCCTGGGACGGCTGCGCCGTGAGATCCCGCACGTCCCGGTGCTGTTCCTGACCGCCAAGGACTCCGTCGAGGACCGCATCGCGGGCCTGACGGCGGGCGGCGACGACTACGTCACCAAGCCGTTCAGCCTGGAGGAGGTCGTGGCCCGGCTGCGCGGGCTGGTGCGCCGCTCCGGCGCCGCGCAGGCCGCCCGCGGCGGCTCGGTCCTGACCGTCGGCGACCTGCGTCTCGACGAGGACAGCCACGAGGTCGTGCGGGGCGGTCAGGAGGTCCACCTGACCGCCACCGAGTTCGAGCTGCTGCGCTACCTGATGCGCAACCCCCGCCGGGTGCTCAGCAAGGCGCAGATCCTGGACCGGGTGTGGTCGTACGACTTCGGCGGCCAGGCCAACGTGGTGGAGCTCTACATCTCCTACCTGCGCCGGAAGCTGGAGGGCGGCACCGGTCTGCCCCCGATGATCCACACCCGGCGCGGCGCCGGCTACCTGATCAAGCCGGCCGACTAGTGGCCCTCCGGCGTCCCTGGTCGCTGCGGACGCGGCTGGTCGTCTCGGCGGTGGCGCTGATCGCCGTCGTGGGCGCGGCCATCGGCACCGTCACCACCCTCGCCATGCGCTCCCGCCTGGTCGGAGAGCTCGACAACCAGCTGAAGACCTCCGTCGAGATGGCCGTCCGGGGCCCCGGTGCCGCCAAGGCGGCCCGCGACGCCGGCCTCGGCTTCGTCTTCGCCCCCGGCTCCCCGATGGGCGCCGCCGGGATCCGCCTCGACGCGGAGCGCACGGTGATCGGCGGCGCCCGGATCGTCCCCGTGTCCGGCCAGAACCTCGACCACCGCGAGCTGCTCACCGAGGCCCAGACCGAGGCCCTCGCGGCGGTCGCCCGCAAGGCCGGCCACGGCCGCACCGAACCCGTGGACGCCGACCTGCCCGGCCTCGGCGCCTATCGGGTCGTCTCCGCCCCCGACGGCACCCTGGTGCTCGCCTTCCCGCTCCAGGGCGTCGACTCCACCGTGCGCGCCCTGATCGCCGTCGAGGTCTGCGTCACCCTGGCCGGTCTGATCGCCGCCTCCCTCGCCGGGCAGGTCCTCGTCGGGGTCGCCCTGCGCCCGCTGCGCCGGGTCGCCGCCACCGCCACCCGGGTGTCCGAACTCCCCCTGCACAGCGGCGAACCCGCCCTGCACGAGCGGGTCCCGGACGCCGAGGCCGACCCCCGCACCGAGGTGGGGCAGGTCGGTGCCGCCCTCAACCGGATGCTGGGGCACGTCTCCTCCGCGCTGACGGCACGCCAGCAGAGCGAGACGCAGGTCCGGCAGTTCGTCGCCGACGCCTCCCACGAGCTGCGCACCCCCCTCGCCTCCATCCGGGGCTACGCCGAACTCACCCGCCGGGGACGGGAAGAGCCCGGCCCCGACACCCGGCACGCCCTGGGCCGGATCGAGTCCGAGGCCACCCGGATGACCGGACTGGTCGAGGACCTGCTGCTGCTGGCCCGGCTGGACGCGGGCCGCCCGCTGTCCTTCGAGGACACCGACCTGGCCCCGCTCGTCGTCGACGCCGTCAGCGACGCCCGTGCCGCAGGCCCCGGCCACCACTGGCGCCTCTCCCTCCCCGACGAGCCCGCACCCGTCCGCGCCGACGCGGCACGGATCCAGCAGGTCCTGGTGAACCTCCTCGCCAACGCCCGCACCCACACCCCGCCCGGCACCACCGTCACCGCCCATGTTTCACGTGAAACATCCGCCGTCCGCCTGCTGATCGAGGACGACGGCCCCGGGATCCCGCCAGAGCTGCTGCCGCACGTCTTCGAGCGCTTCGCCCGCGGCGACGCCTCCCGGTCCCGCTCGGCGGGATCGACCGGGCTCGGCCTCGCCATCGTCCAGGCCGTGGTCGGCGCGCACGACGGACGGGTCGGCGTACGCAGCGAGCCGGGCCGGACCTGCTTCGAAGTGCTGCTCCCGCTGGCGGCCCACGACCCCGGCACGCACTCACAGACGGCGCACAGGCTCACCACACCGAGGTGACAGGGCGTCCGGCGAGGGTCGGAACATGCCAACCGACACCTCTCCCGACGCCCTCCCGGCCCGGGCGCCGCTCGCGTCCGCGCCCGGCGAGCCCGTACTCGACGTGGTGATCCCGGTCTTCAACGAGGAGAAGGACCTCGGCCCCTGCGTACGCCGGCTCCACGCCCACCTCACCCGCACGTTCCCGTACGCCTTCCGCATCACCATCGCCGACAACGCCAGCACCGACCGCACCCCCGAGGTCGCGGCCGGGCTCGCCGCCTCGGTCGAGGGAGTACGCAGCTTCCGGCTGGAGGAGAAGGGCCGCGGACGGGCCCTGCGCACCGTCTGGTCGTGCTCGGAGGCCCCCGTCCTCGCGTACATGGACGTGGACCTCTCCACCGACCTGAACGCGCTGCTGCCGCTGGTCGCCCCGCTCATCTCCGGCCACTCCGACCTGGCCATCGGCACCCGGCTGGCCCGCTCCTCGCGCGTCGTGCGGGGAGCCAAGAGGGAGTTCGTCTCCCGTGCCTACAACCTGCTGCTCCGCTCCTCCCTCGCCGCCCGGTTCAGCGACGCCCAGTGCGGGTTCAAGGCCATCCGGCGAGAGGTGGCGCAGCGGCTGCTGCCGCTCGTGGAGGACACCGGCTGGTTCTTCGACACCGAGATGCTGGTACTCGCCGAGCGGGCCGGGCTGCGGATCCACGAGGTGCCGGTGGACTGGGTGGACGATCCCGACTCCACGGTCCACATCGTGAGGACCGCCACCGAGGACCTGAAGGGGGTCTGGCGGGTGGGCCGGGCGCTGGCGGTCGGAGCGCTCCCGCTCGACCGGCTCGCCCGCCCCTTCGGAGACGACCCGCGCGACCGCACGGCCCTGCCCGGGGTACCGCGCGGGCTGGCCCGCCAGCTCCTCGGCTTCTGCGTGGTCGGGGTGCTGTCCACCCTCTGCTACCTCGCCCTGTACTCCCTCTTCCGGCTCGGAGCCGGGCCGCAGACCGCCAACGCGGCCGCCCTGCTGCTCTCCGCCGTGGCCAACACCGCCGCCAACCGGCGGCTCACCTTCGGCGTCCGGGGCCGCGACCGGGCCGTCCGCCACCAGGCCCAGGGGCTCGTGGTCTTCGCCATCGGACTGGCACTGACCAGCGGTTCGCTCGCCGCCCTCGACGCGGCCGCCGTGAACCCCGCCCACAGCACCGAGCTGGCCGTCCTGATCACCGCCAACCTCGCCGCCACCGTGCTGCGGTTCCTGCTCTTCCGCGCCTGGGTCTTCCCCGAGCGGCGCACCACTCCCGTGAAGGACGACCACCGATGACCACCGCGCCAGCCCCCTTCGACTCCCCCTTCCCCGAGCGGCCGCCCGCCGCGGCAGCGGGCACCGCCGCGCACCGGGCCGGCGCCGTGCGCCCGCGCTGGGAGCGGCCCGCCTACGCGGCGCTGCTGCTCGCCACCGCCGTGCTGCTGCTGTGGAACCTGGGGGCCTCCGGTTACGCCAACTCCTTCTACTCCGCCGCCGTTCAGGCCGGTTCGGAGAGCTGGAAGGCCTTCTTCTTCGGCTCCTCCGACGCCGGGAACTCCATCACCGTAGACAAGCCCCCGGCCGCCCTGTGGCCGATGGCGCTGTCCGTCCGGCTGTTCGGGCTCGGCTCCTGGCAGATCCTCGTACCCCAGGCCCTGATGGGCGTCGGCACCACCGCCGTGCTGTACGCGGCCGTGCGGCGCCAGTTCGGGGCCGGGGCCGCCCTGCTGAGCGGTGCCGCCTTCGCGCTCACGCCCGTGGCCGCGCTGATGTTCCGCTTCAACAACCCGGACGCGCTGCTGACGCTGCTGCTGACCGTCACCGTGTACTGCGTCCTCCGGGCCCTGGACGGGGCGCGGACGGGGTGGCTGGTGGCAGCCGGCGCGGCGATCGGCCTGGGCTTCCTGACGAAGACCCTGCAGGCCTTCGTCATCCTGCCGCCGCTGGCCCTGCTGTACGCGGTCTGCGCGCCGACCCGGCTGCGCCGCAGGCTCGGGCAGCTGCTGCTCGCCGGGCTGGCCGCGGTGGTGTCCGGCGGCTGGTGGGTGGCCGTGGTGGAGCTGTGGCCGGCCTCCTCCCGCCCGTACATCGGCGGCTCGCAGAACAACTCCTTCCTGGAGCTCACCTTCGGCTACAACGGCCTCGGCCGGCTGAACGGCGACGAGACGGGCAGCGTCGGCGGCGGGCGGGCCATGACCGGCGGGGCCGGGGGTTACGGGATGCCCGAGGGGGGCCCGGGCCTCAGGGGCGGCGGCTGGGGGGAGACCGGCATCGACCGGCTGTTCTCGGGGAACGTGGGCGGCCAGATCTCCTGGCTGCTGCCGGCGGCGCTGGTGCTGCTGGTGGCCGGGCTGGTGGTCACCTGGCGGGCCCGCAGGACCACGGACTCCCTGGAGGGCATGGCCCGCGCGGCGTTCCTCGCCTGGGGCGGCTCGCTGCTGATCACCGTGCTCGTCTTCAGCTACATGCAGGGCATCTTCCACGAGTACTACACCGTCGCGCTCGCGCCCTTCGTGGCCGCGCTGGTCGGCATGGGAACGGCCGTGCTCTGGGAGGAGCGGGGCGGGAAGGCGGCCGCGCTCACCCTGTCCGGGACGCTGGCCCTGACCGCCGTCTGGTCGTACGTACTCCTCGGCCGTTCCTCCGGCTACCTTCCGTGGCTGCGCTGGGCGGTACTGGCCGGGGGGCTGCTCGCCGCCGTCCTGCTGCCGTTCGCGGCCCGCCTCGGGCGCCGGGTGCTGCTCGCGACGGCCGCGCTGGGCCTGGGCGCGGCCCTGGCGGGGCCCCTCGCCTACTGCCTGACCACCGTCGGCACGGGCCACACCGGATCCATCCCGACGGCCGGCCCGGCGGTGGCCGGCGGCCGGGGCGGCCCGGGCGGGATGCGTTTCGGCCCCGGAGCCGAGCAGCTCGCGGGCGGCCCGGGAGCCCCCACCGGCCAGGGCGCGCCGGGCGGGTTCCCCGGCGGAGCGCCGCAGGGCGGTGGCCCGATGGGCGGCCCGGGTGCGACGCGGCCGAACGGCGGTGCCCCGGGCGGGACTCCCGGCGGCCAGGGCACCCCGGCCGGCCAGGGCGGCCGTGAACGCCTGGGCTTCGCCGGCGGCGGTCCCGGGGGGCTGCTGGGCGGTACCCGGGTCGGCGCGGACGCCAAGGCCGCGCTGAGCGGCGGCGCGGACCGCTACACCTGGGCGGCGGCCACCATCGGCTCCCAGAACGCGGCGAGTTACCAGCTGGCCTCCGGCGCGCCCGTGATGCCGATCGGCGGCTTCAACGGCAGCGACCCCTCGCCCACGCTGGAGCAGTTCAAGGCGTACGTGAAGGCGGGGAAGATCCACTGGTTCATCGCCCAGGGCGGCGTCGACGGCGCCTCCGGCGAGGGGGGTGCCGGTGCGAACCGGCCGGGAGGCACGGGAGGCCCCGGCGGGGCGGCGGGTTCGGCCATCGACAGCTGGGTGAAGGCGAACTTCAAGGCCACCACCATCGGCGGAGCCACCTTCTACGACCTGACGACCCCCTAGCATCAAGAGGGCGGACCGGGCATTCCGGGCCGATCCCCTTGTGGTGAGGAGGGTGCCTCCATGGTGACCGAGGCTGATCCGGGCGAGGCCAGGACCAGTGTGTGGCTGGGCACCAGAGCCGGCGCCCCCAGCAGACGCCGCAGCGAGGCGCCCTCGGGCCTGGACCGGGACCGGATCACCGCCGCCACCGTGCGGCTGCTGGACGCGGAGGGGCTCGGCCGGTTCTCGATGCGCCGGCTGGCCGCCGAGCTGGGGGTCACCGCGATGTCCCTGTACTGGTACGTGGACACCAAGCACGACCTGCTCGAACTGGCCCTGGACAGCGCCCTGGGCCAGCAGCGCCTGCCGGCCGGCCCGCCCCCCGGGGAGGGCTGGCCGGCCCGGCTGCGGGCCCTGGCCTGCGGCTACCGGCAGCTGCTGGCGGAGCACCCGTGGGTGGCCCCGCTCAGCGTCGCCTACCCGAACATCGGCCCGCACGCGCGGGCCTTCGACGCCGCCCTGCACCGGCTGCTGGAGTCCACCGGCCTGGTGGACGCCGCCCGGACGGGCGCGCACCTGGCCGTCTCCCAGTTCCTCGGGGGCTGCGCCCTGAACGGCTGCGGCGGCACGGTCCGGCGGGCGCCCGAGGCGGAGTTCGCCCTGGCCCTGGACGTCCTGATCGCCGGCATCGAGGCCAAGGCGGCGCATACGGCGAAGGCCCGGGCCGGGACCCCTTAGCGGGGTGCCGGCCCGGGCCTTTCACGGCTGCTCCGGGCGGACTTCCGGTCAGGCCTTGGCCCGCGCGGCGGCCTCGGCGGACACAGCGGCCCCGGTCCCGGCGCCGCCCTCGGCGGACGGCTCGTGCAGGGCCGGCTTCGACTTCAGCGCGACCTCCTTGATGAACAGCACCAGCAGCAGCGCGAGGAGCGCGCTCGGGGCGGCGTACAGGAAGACGTCGCCGACGCCGTGCCCGTACGCGGACTCGATGACGGTCCGCAGCGGCGCGGGCAGCTTGTCGAGGTCGGGGATCCCCCCGCCGGCGGTGCCGCTGTGCCCCATGGCCGCGGCCTTCGGGCCGAGCGCGGCGAGGCCGTCCTTGACGTAGTGGGTGACCCGGTTGGCCATGACCGCGCCCAGCGCCGAGACGCCCATGGCGCCGCCGAGCGAGCGGAAGAAGGTGACGACGGAGCTGGCGGCGCCGAGGTCCTCGGGGGCCACCTGGTTCTGCGTCGCGAGGACCAGGTTCTGCATCATCATGCCGAGGCCGAGCCCGGTGAGCGCCATGTAGACCGCGATGTGCCAGTACGGGGTGTCGTACCGCAGGGTGCCGAGCAGGCCGAGTCCGGCGGTCAGCAGCACGCCGCCGGAGACCAGCCAGGCCTTCCACTTGCCGGTCTTGGTGATGATCTGGCCGGAGACCGTGGAGGAGACGAAGAGGCCGCCGATCATCGGGATGGTGAGGATGCCGGACATGGTGGGGGACTCGCCCCGGGCCAGCTGGAAGTACTGGCTGAAGAAGACCGTGCCGGAGAACATCGCGATGCCGACGAACAGGGACGCGGCGGAGGCCAGGCTGATGGTCTTGTTGCGGAACAGCCGCAGCGGGATGATCGGGTCGCTCGCGCGGGACTCGACGAGGAGGAAGAGCAGGCCGAGCACCACGGCGCCGCCGGTCATCGCCAGGGTGGTCCAGGAGATCCAGTCGTAGGAGTCCCCGGCCTGGGTGACCCAGATCAGCAGGAGCGAGACCGCCCCGCTGATGAGGAAGGCGCCGAGCCAGTCGACCTTGACGTCGCGGCGGACCACGGGGAGCCGCAGGGTCTTCTGGAGCACGATCAGCGCGATGACCGCGAACGGCACGCCGACGTAGAAGCACCAGCGCCAGCCCAGCCAGTCGGTGTCGGTGATGACGCCGCCGAGCAGCGGGCCGCCGACGGTGGCGACGGCGAAGACCGCGCCCAGGTAGCCGCTGTAGCGCCCGCGCTCGCGCGGGGAGATCATCGCGGCCATCACGATCTGGGCGAGGGCGGACAGGCCGCCGACGCCGATGCCCTGGACCACCCGGCAGGCGATCAGCATCCCGGTGTTCTGCGACATGCCCGCGACCACGGAGCCGAGGACGTAGATCACCAGGGATATCTGGACGAGGAGCTTCTTGCTGAAGAGGTCGGACAGCTTGCCCCACAGCGGGGTCGCGGCCGTCATCGAGAGCAGCGCGGCGGTGACGACCCAGGTGTAGGAGGACTGGGTGCCGCCGAGGTCGCTGATGATCTGGGGCAGGGCGTTGGAGACGATCGTGGAGGACAGGATCGCCACGAACATGCCGAGCATGAGCCCGGACAGCGCCTTCATGATCTGCGGATGGGTCATGGGTGCGCCGTCGGACGTGGTCTCCGACCGGCCGCCTCCCCGCACACCGCCGGGTGTGGTCGTAGCCATGTGTTTCCTTTGCCTAGAAGCTCGATCGGAGTCGGGCCAGCAGGGTGTTCAGTACGTCGATGTCCTCGGCCGACCAGTCGGCCAGGGCCGTCTCCAGTGCGTCGGTGTAGCGGGCGCCGAGCTCGGCGAGCATGGCGCGCCCGGCTTCGGTGAGGCGCAGGATCCGGCAGCGGCCGTCGCCGGGGTCGGTCTCCCGCTCGATCCAGCCGTGCTGCGCCACGTGGGCGACGTGCCGGCTGCTGACCGAGATGTCGACGGCCATGAACTCGGTGAGCCGGCTGAGCCGCATCTCGCCGTGCCGGTCGAGGACGGTGAGGACGGCGGCGGAGCCGGGCGGGCAGTGCGGGGGCAGCATCCGGGCGAGGTCGCGTTTGACCGCGCCGATTCCGGTGAGCTGGCGGGCCAGCTCCTCGTAGCGGGTGTGCTGGGCCGTCTGCGTGGTCACCGGGAACCGCCCCCATCTTGTTGCTTAGGGCAACCATAGAAGCGCATGGTTGCTACAGGCAAATGAATCCGGGGGGTGCGGCGGTAAAGGAATCGGAAAGCCGGGCCGGTGGCCTCAGTTCCAGGCGGCGCTGACGTTCCGGGTTTCCACGCGCATGCCCAGCGGGACCCGCCACGCCTCCACGCAGACCGTGTACGTCTGCGTCTTCGAGCTGCCGCCCGCGATGGGGGCGGGCAGGGGCTGGGTCGTGGTGATCGTGGCCCAGTCGACGCCGAGGGCGCCGATGATGTGCGTCGCGAAGCCGACCGTGCCCGAGCGGGCCGGCGTGGTCCCGGTGTTGGTGAAGGTCACCGTGACGCGTTCGCACCAGCGGGAGGACGCCGCCGCGCGGACCGGCGCGCCGAGCGTGAGCCGGGCCGGGGTGGCCGGTGTGGCCGGCGGGGCGGGCGGCGTCGTGCCCGGCTTGGGTGCGGGCGGGGCCGGAGTGCCGGGGCTGCCCGGAGAGCCGGGTGAGGTCGGCGGGGCGGGCGGGGCCGGGGTGGTGGCGCCCGTGCCCGTGCCCCCGGTGCCCCCGGCGCCGCCGGGGGTGGCTGCGGTGCCCGGGTCCGGCGGGGTGCCGGGAACGGGTGCGGAGCCGACGGGGGCGGTGGCCGTCCCTCCGCCCGGGCCGGAGCCGTCGGCCGGCCGGGATCCGGGCGCACCGGGCGGCGTGGAACCGGGGGCCTCGGCGGAGGGGCCCGGTCCGTCGGATGCCAGCGGCTGGAACTCCACCCGGCCACGGGGCGGCACGTTCTCTCCCGCGCCCCGTTCGGGGCCCGCGGCCGCGGCGCCCACGACGACGTATCCGTCCCGGTCCTGCCCGCAGCCGGCGAGGGCGGCCAGGGCGCTGCAGCAGAGGACGAGGGCGAGGGCGGCGCGGGGTCCCGTTCGCATCGCGCCAGTGTTCCTGACGCAATGTCAAATGTGAACCCCGCCCGCCCGCCGGTCCGCGCTTCAGTCCCCGATCAGGCCCGTCCGCAGCTGCGCGAGCGTGCGGGTGAGCAGGCGGGAGACGTGCATCTGGGAGATGCCGACCTCCTCGCCGATCTGCGACTGGGTCATATTCGCGAAGAACCGCAGCATGATGATCTGCCTCTCCCGGGGCGGGAGTTTGGCGAGCAGCGGCTTGAGGGACTCGCGGTACTCGACGCCCTCCAGGGCGCTGTCCTCGTACCCGAGGCGGTCCGCGAGCGAGCCCTCGCCGCCCTCGTCCTCCGGGGAGGGCGAGTCGAGCGAGGAGGCGGTGTAGGCGTTCCCGACGGCGAGGCCGTCGACGACCTCCTCCTCGGAGACGCCGAGCACGGCCGCCAGCTCCGGGACGGTCGGCGACCGGTCCAGCTTCTGGGCCAGTTCGTCGCTCGCCTTGGTCAGCGCGAGGCGCAGTTCCTGGAGCCTGCGCGGGACGCGGACGGACCAGGAAGTGTCTCGAAAGAATCGTTTGATCTCGCCCACGACGGTCGGCATCGCGAACGTCGGGAACTCCACGCCGCGTTCGCAGTCGAACCGGTCGATCGCCTTGATCAGGCCGATGGTGCCGACCTGGACGATGTCCTCCATCGGCTCGTTCCGGCTGCGGAACCGGGCCGCCGCGTAGCGCACCAGCGGCAGGTTCAGCTCGATCAGGGTGTCTCGTACGTACGCCCGTTCGGGGCTGTCCGCGTCCAGGGCGGCGAGTCGCTGGAAGAGGGAGCGGGAGAGGGTGCGGGTGTCGATGGCTTCCGAGCGGTCGGCCACTGCCGGCAGCTCACGCGTTTCGAGCGTGAGCACCTTGGAGCTGCCCTGTTCTGCGGACATGCCACCCCCTTGAGGTCGCGGACGGTCGCGTCTCTGCGCCCGTCGGAGGAACGCAGCCTCCACCTGAATACCGGAGGCGGGGCTGCGGCAAACGCGGTTCCAGCAGAATGTCACATGTCGGCAACACGCTGTAGCGTCATGTCGACAAGTATCTCCAGCGACAGTCGACCGACCGAGCAGAATGAGCCGATTCTGTAGGGAAACGCTGGAACAGATCCACCCGATCCGGTTAGGCCTCGATCCTGTTTGCGGATCTCAGACGGGCGAAGCTCCGGGCGAGCAGCCGGGACACGTGCATCTGCGAGACGCCCAGCTCCGCGCTGATCTGCGACTGCGTCAGATTGTTGTAGTAGCGCAGGAGGAGGATCCGCTGCTCCCGCTCGGGCAGCTGCACCAGCAGGTGGCGCACGAGGTCGCGGTGTTCGACGCCGGCCAGCTCGGGGTCCTCGTAGCCGAGCCGGTCGAGCAGCCCGGGCATGCCGTCGCCCTCCTGCGCGGCCTCCAGCGAGGTCGCGTGGTAGCTGCGGCCGGCCTCGATGCAGGACAGCACCTCGTCCTCGCTGATCCGCAGCCGCTCGGCGATCTCGGGAGTGGTCGGGGTCCGGCCGTGCAGGGTCGTGAGGTCCTCGGTCGCGGCGTTCACCTGCACCCACAGCTCGTGGAGGCGGCGCGGGACGTGGACGGTGCGGACGTTGTCGCGGAAGTACCGTTTGATCTCGCCCACGACCGTCGGCATCGCGAACGTGGGGAACTGGACCCCGCGCTCCGGGTCGAACCGGTCGATCGCGTTGATCAGGCCGATGGTGCCGACCTGGACCACGTCCTCCATGGGCTCGTTGCGGCTGCGGAAGCGGGCGGCCGCGTACCGGACGAGCGGGAGGTTCGCCTCGATCAGGGCCCCGCGCACCCGGTGGTGCTCGCTGGTGCCCGGCTCCAGGTCCTTCAACTGGCCGAAGAGCACCTGGGTCAGGGCCCGGGTGTCGGCGCCCCGGCCCTGCGGCCTCGCCGGCGTCGGGGGCAGGTCCTGGGACGGCTCCTGGGACGCACCCCCGGGTACGTCCTGCGGCTGCTCCCGAGGCTGCTCCTGCGACTGCTCCTGCGACTGCTCCTGCGGGCGGGGCCCGGAGCGCGGCTCCCCTGCGCGCGGCTCCCCCGGACGGGGACCTCCCGGGCGGGGCTCCGCGGTACGGGGCTCGGCCGGGCGCGGCTCCTGGTGGCGCGGTTCGTGCGGACGGAGCTCTTGCTGGGGAGGCACCTGAGGCGCAGTACTGGCCGGCACGGTCACGCCACCCCTTCGATCAACTCATCGGTCAAAAGCGGTCATAGCATCACAAGAGATGTGCACTGTGTGCAAGCACCGTATATAGCCGTGTTGAGGGCAAGTTGGGCATTTAGGGGTATTCTTTTTACCGGCTCCCCCGACCGTGAACGCGAAAGGTCCCCCACCCGTCGGAGTGGGGGACCTGGAAGTCCGGAAATCGCTTCGGCGTGCGGTTTCAGTTCACCAGTTCGGTGATGAACTCACCGATGCCGGAGGCGGCATCCGATATGCCCTGGAAGCCTATTCCCACCATCTCCGCCGCCCGCTTGGGCTGGGTGATGATCACGAAGAGGACGAACACGGTGAGGACGCCCGTGATGAGCTTCTTGGTGTCCATGGACGGTGTCGGCCTCCCCAACCGGCGCTGCAAAGTCGGGTGAGTCTAACCGGTCAGGTTTGGTCACTCACCTGTCCTTTAAGGACCAATGACCCGGCGGTTGGGGCCCTTTGCCGCTGGGTGCCCGGTCGGGGCGGGCGCAGGATTGAACACGAGCCCACCGGTTCTGGCAGGAAACCGGTGGGTGAGGGACAGGACCTCACTGCGGGGTCCGAGCCGCAAGCTTCCCCCCTGACTGCGGCCCGGGCTGGCAGGTTCCGTCCCCGTCGGGGGAAGTGGCTTGTCCCCCCGATCGCCACTTCCCCCGTCCCCACCGTCGAAGGTCCCGACTCCGGTCGGGACCTTCTTCGCGTTCGGGGGGAGTGCCGGGGGTGCCGGGAGGCCTGGGCTGCCGGGGGCTACTGGATGGCGCCGGCGAGGCCCAGGAGCGGCTGTACGGGCGCGATCACGGGGGAGAGCTGGTCCGGCAGGGTCGTCAGCTGGTTGAGCTGGTTCGCGCCCTGGCTGAGCCGCGCGCCGATCTCGGGGATGGACGGCTGGGCGCCGGCGGGCATGCCCGGGGCGGCGGCCGGGAGGTCCGGGAGGCTGAGGGGGGCCGCGTCCACGGGTGCGGCGGAGGCGGCGGGTGCGGCGAGGCCCGCGGCGGCCCCCGCGAGGGCGAAGGCGGCGAGCATGCGCTGGGTCTTGGTCATGCCGTGACAACGGCCGAGCGGGCGGCCGGTCACGGCGGGTACGCACGAGAGCCCCGGTTCGTACGAACCGGGGCTCTCATTGGCGGTGGTGGAGGGATTTGAACCCCCGATGGGTTGCCCCATACTCGCTTTCGAGGCGAGCTCCTTCGGCCACTCGGACACACCACCGAGAGAGATCCTAGCCCAAGGTGGGGAGTGGTTTGCAAATCCGCAGGACGTGGCCTGGCTCACCCCTCCCGGAAGGCTCCCGCGAGGGGCTCACAGCTCCCGGAAGAAGTCCGTGAGCTGCCGCGCGCACTCCTGCTCCAGCACCCCGCGGATCACCTCGGGGCGGTGGTTGAGCCGGCGGTCGCGTACGAGGTCCCAGAGCGACCCGGCCGCGCCCGCCTTCTCGTCCCCCGCGCCGTAGACGACCCGCGCCACGCGGGACTGCACCAGCGCGCCCGCGCACATCACGCACGGCTCCAGGGTCACCACCAGCGTGCACCCGGTCAGCCGCCACTCCCCGAGCCGGGCGGCCGCCCGGCGCAGCGCCAGCAGCTCGGCGTGCGCCGTGGGATCTCCGGCGGCCTCCCGTTCGTTGTGCCCGGTGGCGAGGAGCTCCCCGCCGGGGCCGAGCACGACGGCACCGACCGGCACGTCGCCGGCCGGTACCGCCAGGGCGGCCTCCTCCAGCGCCAGGCGCATGGAGTCCCGCCAGGGATCCCGTACGGGATCGGGGTCGTACGTGATGTGGTGCTCGGTGATCACTAGCGGACGGCCTCCAGCACGTCGGTGGCGCCGAGGGCGTCGGCGATCTCGGTGAGGGCGTCTCCGTCGAGGGTCAGCAGTTCCTTGTGGCCGACCCCGAGGTCGTCCAGCAGCCGGGGGTCGCCGAGGGGGCCGGCCGGCAGGGGCTCGGAGCCGGCGCGCGGCTCGTCGTCCGCGTCGTCGTCCTCGTCGTCCGTGTAGGCGGCGACCGGCTCGTCCTCGCCGTCCTCGGTGCCGTCCAGGTCCAGTTCGTCGAGGTCGTCGTCCTCCTCGTCGGTGCCCAGCAGCTCCTTCGTGAGCATCGATCCGTAGGAGCTGCGGTCGGCCACGGAGGCGTTCGACACGAAGTAGCGGGGGTCCTCCTCTCCGTCCACGCGGATGACGCCGAACCAGGCGTCCTCCTGCTCGATGAGGGCGACCACCGTGTCGTCGTCGACAGCGGCGGACCGTGCGAGATCGATCAGATCACTGAGGGACTCGACGTCGTCGAGTTCCAGGTCGCTCGCTTCCCACCCGTCTTCGGTGCGCGCGAGCAGTGCGGCGAAATACACCGTGACTCTCCCACTGGTCATAGGCGTGCCGGTTGGAGGTCCCCCCGGCCGGAGGTTGGGGTGTGCACGGCCGTGACGCTTGCCGTCCGCACCCCGCCCAATCGGCATCGTGGCAGAAACAGCGGCTTTGCGAGAGGTCTTCCGCGCGGCGGCCGTGTCGCGGCGCCGGTGGCGCGCCCGGTCGCGGGCCCGGTCAGGGGGCCGTCGGCGCGCACGCCGGTGAGCCGGGCGGCGCGCCAGGGGGCGCGCCCGGCCGCACCCCGGTCGCACCAGGGTCCCCCGGTCACCAGCGGAAGGTACGCATCCGCATCTGCTGCCGCATCCGGGCCGCTCGGGCGCGCCGGGGCTGGACCCGGTCGCGCAGCTCCCTGGCCTCGTTCAGATCGCGCAGGAACTGCGCGCGTCGCGCCCTGCGCTGCGCCGCCGTCTCCGGCGCCTCGTACGCCTCTCTCCCGTCGGTGTCGTTCGGCTGCGTCTCGGGCATCGGCACCACCCCAGGCTGGTCCGGTCGTCCTCCTCCGCCGTCACGGAGCAGACCCCCCGGCTCCCACCTTCCCCCGGCCGGCGCGTTTGATGCCACCGGCGCGCAGATCGCCCCAGGTCAGGGGTCAGACCTCGGCGTCCTCGTCGGTGAGGGCCGGTACGACGGCCACCGGGCCGTGCGCGTGCTGGAGCACCGCGTGCGCGACGGACCCGATCAGCAGGGACCGTACGCGCGGGTGGTGGCGGCCCACCACGACCAGCGCGGCCGACCGGGACGCCTCCACCAGCCGCCCGGCCGCGTTCCCCGGCTCGGCGGCCTGCTCGACGGGCACGTCCGGGTACCGGCCCCGCACCGCCTCCAGCCGCCGGGTCTGGGCCCGCAGCATCTCCCGTTCGGCCGGCACGGCGTCCCCCTCGTCGGCGAGCGCCTCCGGCGGGATCACCGCGAACGGGCCGCCGAGCACGTTCGCCGGGCCGGGCGGGATCGCGTACGCGGAGACCACCTGGACGGTGGTCCCCCGTGCGGCGGCTTCAGCGAAGGCGAACGACAGCACGTCCTCGGGCGTCTCGGTGACGTGCAGCCCGAGCACCACCTTGCCGGCCGAGGCGCCCGCGGCCTCCCCGGCGGGGTCGGCGGCCGCGTCGCGGTCGGCGTGCGGGACCACCACCACGGGGCAGGAGGCGGTGGTGGCCACGGCCCTGCTGTTGGAGCCGAGCAGCAGCGCGGCGAACCCGCCGCGCCCCCGGGAGCCCATCACCAGCATCCGGGGCGAGCCCTCGCCGCTGATCACCCGCAGGGCCGCCGGGACCGAGCCCTCCAGGGCCTCGTAGCGGATCTCCGCGGGCGGCTCGGGGGAGGCCGCCAGGATGGCGCGCACGCGGTCGCCCACGGGGTCCGGGTACTCCTCGGGCTCGTTCGGGTCGTGCAGGCCCGCGCGGCGGCCGGCGTACAGCTGGGTGGCCTCGGGCAGCACGTGTGCGACCAGCAGGCCGGTGCCGTGCCGCAGGGCGGCCGTGCGGGCCCACTCCAGGGCGCGGAGGCTGTGCTCGGATCCGTCGACGGCCGCGATCACCAGTCCGTTGCTCACCAGTCCAGCGTGCTGGGCCCGGCGGCGGGCCGCATCTCAGGGCCCGCGGCGGACGCACGGCGGTGCGCACAGCGCGTAGCCTTTTGCCAGTGGGTCGCGAACAGGCGGCCGTTTTCGCAGGTAGCAGGGTCTCGCAGTTCGCTGATCGCAGGTCGAAGCCCGGCTGAGTCTTGGAGGATGTTGTGCGTTTGCAGGTCGTCGATCACCCCTTGGTGGCGCACAAACTCACCACGCTGCGCGACAAGCGCACCGACTCCCCCACCTTCCGTCGGCTCGCCGACGAGCTGGTGACGCTCCTCGCGTACGAGGCCACCCGCGACGTGCGCACCGAGCAGTCCGACATCGAGACCCCGGTCGGCCCGACCACCGGCGTCAAGCTGTCGTACCCGCGCCCGCTGGTCGTCCCGATCCTGCGCGCCGGCCTCGGCATGCTGGACGGCATGGTGCGGCTGCTGCCGACCGCCGAGGTGGGCTTCCTGGGCATGGTCCGCAACGAGGAGACCCTGGAGGCCTCCACGTACGCGACGCGCATGCCCGAGGACCTCTCCGGCCGCCAGGTGTACGTGGTGGACCCGATGCTGGCCACCGGCGGCACGCTGGTCGCCGCGATCCAGGAGCTCATCAAGCGCGGCGCCGACGACGTGACCGCCGTGGTGCTGCTGGCCGCGCCGGAGGGCGTCGAGGTCATGGAGCGCGAGCTCGCGGGCACGCCGGTGACGGTGGTGACGGCCGCCGTGGACGAGCGGCTCAACGAGCACGGCTACATCGTCCCGGGCCTGGGCGACGCGGGCGACCGCATGTACGGCTCGGCCGAGTAGTACTCCCCCTCAGGGGATCAGCACTTCGCGGAGGGCGCGGGCGCGGGCGGGTTGGCCAGGACGGCCAGCGCCTTGTCCGCGTCCTCCTTCGTGCTGAGCTCCTTGAAGGAGTCGCCGAGGATCAGGTCGATGTCTGCGCCCTCGCGGGCGTCGGTCTGGGTGGTGACCCCGGCGAGCTGGGTGCCGAGGACGGAGTAGGCGGCCTTGTCCGTCCGCGGGGAGCCGAGCAGTATCCCGGGGCCGGGGACCTTCTTGTCGAAGTCGGCGGGGGCGTTGCCGACGTGGCCGATCGCGAAGCCGCGCTTCTTCAGCTCGTCGCCGACGGCCTTGGCCAGGCCGGAGCGCGGGGTCGCGTTGTAGACGTTGACGGTGATCTGGCCGGGCTGCGGAAGGGCGGTCGCGGGGGCCTTGGAGGCGGCGGGGCCCGCGTCCGGCGCGGTGGCGGGTTTCACGGCGTTGGCGGGCTTGGCGGGCTTGGCAGAGGCCGTGGGGCAGTTCCCGTCGGACGCCGCCGTATTGCGCTTGCCGCTGTCGTCGCCGCCGAACACGTCGATGAGCTGCAGCGCCCCGTAGCCGAGCAGGGCCAGGGCCAGGACGGATCCGAGCAGGGCGAGGACGATCTTCCGACGCCGCCGGGGGCGGCTCATACGGGGGTAGGCAGCTCCCGTTACGCGGTACTTTCCGCCCATGCCGGGGGGAGTGAGCATGCTCATGGGCGCAGCGTAGTGCCGTACCGGAACGATGCCTACTAAATGATCTGTTGATCGGGTAAGGCAGACCCGAAAGGCGCAATCAGTCCATCTCGAGGACGCGCGCGTGCAGGACCTGGCGCTGCTGGAGGGCCGCGCGCACGGCGCGGTGCAGCCCGTCCTCCAGGTAGAGGTCGCCCTGCCACTTCACGACGTGGGCGAAGAGGTCCCCGTAGAAGGTGGAGTCCTCCGCGAGCAGGGTCTCTAGGTCCAGCTGTCCCTTGGTCGTCACGAGCTGGTCGAGCCGTACCGGGCGCGGCGCGACGTCCGCCCACTGCCGGACGCTCTCCCGGCCGTGGTCGGGGTACGGCCGCCCGTTTCCGATGCGCTTGAAGATCACACGGAAAGCCTACCGGGCCGGTGCCTCCGGGCGCAGCCTCGCGCCGTCGGTGCAAAAGTGGCAGACAGGCCTATTCCGGGAGGGATGCATGAGCCAGAGCACCGACCCGGCCGATCCGGCCGACTCGCCCGAACCGCCCGGGGCGCCCGACCCCGCGGTCGACGCGATCGCCGCCGGGTACGCCTTCACCGGCCCGGCGCTCGACCTCGGAGCCCTGCTCTGGGACGGGAAGTGCCTGCCCGACCGGCAGATCCGGATCCCCCTCGCCATGCTCAACCGGCACGGGCTGGTGGCCGGGGCGACCGGCACCGGCAAGACCAAGACGCTCCAGCTGATCGCCGAGCAGCTGTCGGCGAACGGCGTGCCCGTCTTCCTGGCCGACATCAAGGGCGACGTCTCCGGCATCTCGGCCCCGGGCGCGGCGGACGGGCGGACCGCCGCCAGGGCCGGCGAGGTCGCGCAGGAGTGGGAGGCCACCGGATACCCCGCCGAGTTCTACTCCCTCGGCGGGATCGGCCCCGGGATCCCGGTCCGCGCGACGGTGACGGCCTTCGGGCCGGTGCTGATGTCCAAGGTGCTCCAGCTCAACCAGACGCAGGAGCAGTCGCTCGGCCTGATCTTCCACTACGCCGACTCCAAGGGCCTGGAGCTGATCGACCTCAAGGACCTGCGCGCGGTCGTCGCCTTCCTCGTGTCCGACAAGGGAAAAGCCGAGCTGAAGGGAATCGGCGGCCTCTCCACCGTCACCGCCGGAGTGATCCTGCGCGCCCTGACCGCATTCGAGCAGCAGGGCGCCACGGAATTCTTCGGCGAGCCCGAATTCGACACCGGTGAATTGCTCCGGACGGCCGCCGACGGGCGCGGGGTGGTCTCCGTACTGGAACTCCCTGCCGTACAGGACAAACCGCAGCTTTTCTCCACATTCCTGATGTGGCTGCTCGCCGACCTCTACGGAGGACTTCCCGAAGTCGGCGATCTGGAACAGCCCAAGCTGGTGTTCTTCTTCGACGAGGCGCACCTCCTCTTCAACGGGGCCTCGAAGGCGTTCCTGGAATCCATCACCCAGACCGTCCGGCTGATCCGCTCCAAGGGGATCGGCGTCTTCTTCGTCACCCAGACCCCCAAGGACGTGCCCGCGGACGTACTGGCCCAGCTCGGCAACCGCGTCCAGCACGCCCTGCGCGCCTTCACCCCCGATGACGCGAAGGCCCTCAAGGCCACGGTGAAGACCTTCCCCAACTCCCCCTACGACCTGGAGGAGACGCTCACCGGGCTCGGCACCGGCGAGGCCGTCGTCACGGTGCTCAGCGAGAAGGGCGCCCCGACCCCGGTCGCCGCCACCCGGCTGCGCGCACCGCAGTCGCTGATGGGGCCCGTCGACGCCGAGGCCCTGGACCGGGCGGTCAAGTCCTCGCTGCTGTACTCGCGCTACGCCGAGCCCGTCGACCGCGAGTCCGCGTACGAGAAGATCACCGCCGAACAGGCCGCCGCGGAGGCCGAGGCGGAGGCGGCCGCCGCGGCGGCGGAGGCCGAGAAGCAGGCCAAGGAGGCGGCGAAGGCCGCCCGCTCCGCCCCGAAACCGGAACCCTCCCTGGCCGAACAGGTCGTGGGGAGCGGGCTGTTCCGCTCCCTGGCGCGGTCGATCGGGACGCAGCTGGGCCGGGAGATCTCGCGGTCGATCTTCGGGACCGCGCGCCGCCGCCGCTGAGCCGGGCCGCCCGGGTCCCCCCTCCAGACGGAATCGAGCGAACCGGCTGTCGGGCGCCCGGCGGGCGCTGACAGACTCGGGGGCATGCGGACCGAACTCACCGACACCACGTCCAGCAAGATCGGCCGGGCGCTGCTCGACGCCCGCCGGGCCGTTGGCAGCCCGACCATGGGGCTGGTGCTGACCCTCGTCGTGGTCACCGACGAGGAGAACGCCTACGACGCCGTACGCGCGGCCTCCGAGGCCTCGCGGGAGCACCCGTGCCGGATCATCGCGGTGATCAAGCGGACCCACCGGGGCCCCGAACGGCGCCGCCGGACCCGGCTCGACGCCGAACTGCGCGTGGGATCGGACGCCGGGTCGGGGGAGATCGTGATCCTGCGCCTGCACGGCGACCTCACCACCCAGGCCGGCTCGGTGGTGCTCCCGCTGCTGGTGCCGGACGCGCCGGTGGTGGCGTGGTGGCCGGCCGAGGCCCCCGCCGATCCTGCCCGCGACGACCTGGGCGCGCTGGCGCAGCGCCGGATCACCGACGCGCAGGAGGCGCCGGACCCGGTCGGTGTGCTGGACGCGCGCGCGGCCTCGTACGCCCCCGGCGACACCGACCTCGCCTGGACCCGGCTCACGCCGTGGCGCTCCCTGCTGGCCTGCGCGTTCGACCAGAAGCCGCTGCCGGTGACCGCCGCCGCGGTGGAGAGCGAGCCCGACAACGCGAGCGCGGAGCTGCTGGCGCGCTGGCTGGAGGACCGGCTCGGCGTGCCGGTGGCCCGGGTGCCGTCGGACGGGCCGGTCATCACCCGGGTCCGGCTGGAGACCTCCGCCGGGGAGGTGGTCGTGGACCGCCCGACCGGCTCGCTGGCCACGCTGGTGCTGCCGGGCTGGCCCGACCGCAAGGTCGCGCTCAAGATCCGCAGCACCGCCGAGCTGATCGCGGAGGAGCTGCGGAGGCTCGACGCCGACGAGGTCTACGCCTCGGTGCTGCGCGGCCGGGCGGCCCAGGCGTCGCTCTCGGCGTAGTGGTTGTCGTACGTGGGCTGGCTGTCGATGATGTCCTGCACGGTGGCCTCGCCCGCGCGCACCCGCCCGAGGAGGCGGTAGTAGTCGAAGCGGTCCATGCCGGGGGTGAAGCCGACGAACACCTCGGCCGTGTGGCCGGCGGCCGGGGCGAAGGCGTGCTTCACACCGGGGGCGATGCTGATGAAGTCGCCCTTGGCGAGGGTGTGGACCTCGTCGCCGACGAGCACGTCGAGCCGGCCGTCGGTGACGTGGAAGAACTCGGTGGCCTTGGTGTGGAAGTGCACCGGGGCCCCGGCCGCGCCCACCTCGAAGCGCGCGGTGTTGCAGGTGAGTTCGGCGGTGTCGGTGAGCAGCGTGATGAAGCTGCCGGGGCCGTCGGAGATGACTTCGGCGTCTGCGGCGCGGGTGAGGTTCTCGGTCATGCCGCCGACCCTACGGCGCCCGGCCCCGCGCCCTGCCGACGGGTGCCCCTGGAAGGCGTAACTCCGTTTCCGGCGCGGGAAGTGACGTCCCGCCGGCTCACGCGGAGCGCTTGGCCGCGGCCTTCTGCGCCTGCTTGTACTCGCGGACCTTCGCCAGGGACTCCGGGCCCGTGATGTCGGCCGCCGAGCGGTGGACGTTCGGCAGGCCGTAGCCGCCGGCGGCCTCGCGCCAG
Source organism: Streptomyces sp. NPDC004126 (assembly GCF_050275515.1). Taxonomy (NCBI): domain Bacteria; kingdom Bacillati; phylum Actinomycetota; class Actinomycetes; order Kitasatosporales; family Streptomycetaceae; genus Streptomyces; species Streptomyces sp. NPDC004126. The sequence continues at coordinate 204,645 of NZ_JBNNPF010000004.1, forward strand.
CCCTCGGGGCGGACGCCGAAGCGCTTGCCGAGCAGGGCCAGGAAGATCTGCGCCTTCTGCTCCCCGAAGCCCGGCAGCGCCTTCAGCCGGGCCAGCAGCTCCGCGCCGCTCGCGGCGTCGGCCCACACGGCGGCCGCGTCGCCGTCGTAGTGCTCCACCAGGTACGCGCAGAGCTGCTGGATCCGCTTCGCCATCGACCCCGGGTAGCGGTGCACGGCGGGCTTCTGCGACAGCAGTGCCGCGAAGGCCTCCGGGTCGTGGGCGGCGATGGCGTGCGCGTCGAGGTCGTCGGTGCCGAGCCGCTGGGCGATGGTCCAGGGTCCCGAGAACGCCCACTCCATCGGCACCTGCTGGTCGAGCAGCATGCCGGTGAGCGCGGCCAGCGGGCTGCGCGCGAGCAGGGCGTCGGCCTCGGGCTGCTGCGCGAGCCGGATGGTGATGTCGTCCATGCCCCCAGCCTCTCCCAGCGGGGGGCCCGGCGCCCGGTCGGCGCGCGGTTGTCAGACCCCGCGCCTAGCGTGGGAGCGACAGGACAGGCACGTGTACGGACGGCATACGACACAGGAGTCGATCGACCATGGCTGAGTTCCCGGAAGGCGCCCCGTGCTGGGTGGACGCGATGTTCACCGACGTGGAGGGCGCCAAGGCGTTCTACGGCGACGTGCTGGGCTGGACCTTCGGCGAGGCCAGCAGCGAGTACGGCAACTACACGCAGGCCTACTCCGACGGCAAGGCGGTCGCGGCCGTGGTGCCGCCGATGCCGGGCGGCGACGCCCCTTCGCAGTGGTGTCTCTACTTCGCCTCGTCCGATGCCGCCGCCACCGCAGAGAAGATCAAGGCGGCGGGCGGCGCGCTGATGATGGAGCCGATGCAGGTCGGCGCCTTCGGGACGATGGCGATCGCCAAGGAGCCGAGCGGCGCGGTCTTCGGCGTCTGGCAGCCCGGCGAGCACAAGGGCTTCGAGAAGCTCGGCGAGTCCGGTGCGTACGCCTGGGCGGAGGTGTTCACGCGCGAGCCGGACAAGGCGGACGGCTTCCTGTCGCAGGTCTTCCCGTACGAGTCCCAGCAGATGGACCCCGGTGACGACCCGGAGGCGGCCGGGATGGACTTCAAGGTCTTCAGCGTCGGCGGCCCGCAGAACCCGGTGCTGGGCCGGATGAAGATGGGCGAGGAGTTCCCGCCGGAGATCCCCTCGTACGTACAGGTCTACTTCGCGGTGCCGGACTGCGACGAGGCGGTCGCGAAGACCCGCAAGCACGGCGGGCAGCTGCACTTCGGGCCGATGGACAGCCCCTTCGGCCGCTTCGCGGCGGTCACCGACCCGCAGGGGGCGGCGTTCGCGGTGATCGACCTGTCGACGACGGCCGGGGAGATGCCGAGCTTCGGCTAGCCGCGCGGCCCGTGTCCGGAGCCGCTCCCCCGCCGGTCGACCCGGCGGAGGAGCGGGGCGGCGTGCGGGCGTCAGTACAGCGGCTGGACGGTGAGCGCGGTCCGGAAGGCGGGCTGGTACGCGGGGTGGTACGCGGGGTGGAGCACCAGCGGGGCGTTCCGGACGGACGGGGCGGGGGCGACCGTGTAGACCACCGGATAGCCGAAGGGCGGGAGCGGGAAGGAGCTCGGCGCGGCCTGGGCGGGGGTGCTGGTGAACAGGGCGGTGCTGAGAGCGAGCGCCGCGGCGGCGGCGATGTTCTTGATCATGCGTGCAGAGATAGCGCCGGTCCGTCGGCGCCCACCAGCCGAGGACACTCCTGATCACCCGGTTGCCGGAGCCGGTTCACCGCAGAATCGATCACTCGCCCGCTGCCCTCCCCCGTCCGGGGGAGCCGGTTCCCCCCGCTGGGGGAGGTGGCGGGGCGGGGCGTTGTCCGACTCTTGAATTCCTGCTGGAGGAGGGGGATTCGGAGATGGAGCGCTGGGACCGGGCGGGGCGGATGGCGGGGTACGGGGCGGCGCTGTCGTTGACGCCGTACCTGCTGATCAAAGTGGCGTGGGTGGTCGGCGCGCTCGTCGGGGTGGTGCCGGTCGGCGAGGAGTTCACCACGGCGGAGTGGGTGGTGCTCAACACCGTCACGGTCGGCATGGCCGCGATCGGGATCGGGATGGCCTTGGCCCTGGTGCGGCCGTGGGGGATGAGGATGCCGGGGTCCCTCGTCGGCTTCTGCGCCTGGGTGGGGTCGGGATTCCTGGTGTCGGTGCTGCCGTTCTCCGTGTTCGGCGGGCTGGGTGGGCAGGGCGGCGGTGACGGCGGGGCCCTGCCGGCATGGGAGGGCGTGCTGATCCAGCTCGGCTTCCTGGGGACGGGGATCGGGCTGGCCGTCGCGGTGCCCGCCTACTTGAGGCGCCGCTGGCCGGAGGCGTTCGCCGGGCGGATAGGCGACGGGCCGCGCGGGGCGGGGGCCTGGCCGGCGGTGCTCGCGGCGGCCGTGGGCCTGGTCTGGCTGTACTGGGCGGCCGGAGGCACGGTGGGGATCGCGCACCCGGCCGAGCGGGTCGCCGCCGGGTACCTGCTGGGGGCCGTCTCGGGCTTCTGGGCGGTTGCGGGGGCCGCTGCGGTCTGGGTGACGGCCCGGGCGCGGCCCGGGGGGTTGCCGCGCTGGGTTCCGCTGGTCTTCGGCTGGGTCGGGTCGGGCTCGCTGTTCGCGTGGAGCGGCTGGAAGCTGCCCCTCACGCTGTACGTGGCCCTGGCGGAGCCGGCCGGGGTGACCCCGCCGGAGGACCCCGTCGCGGCGGTCCTGCTGCACCTGTGCGCGGTGGTCGCGGGTGCGGGGATGCTGCGGGTCCTGGTCCGGTCCGGTGGGGGTTCGCGGCGCCGGGCGGTGGCGGTCCGGGGTGGGTGATCCGGGAGGGCCGGGTCAGCCGTGCCGGGGGCCGGCGAGGGGGCGGCGGCCGCGGCGGAGGGCCTGCCAGACGGCGCCGATGACCGCGGACTGTACGAGGGCGCAGGCGGCCAGCACGCCGACGGAGAACCACAGGGGAGGCTTCGACGCGTCCCAGAGCAGCATGCCGAAGGCCGTCGCCGCGAAGGAGGAGGGGGCGGTGAAGAGGGTGGGCCAGATCCAGACGAAGCCCGGGTCCTGGCCGAAGAGGGAGATGCCCGTGGCGACCGCGATGGCGCCGGCGACGAGGGTGAGGTACACCGCCGAGGCGGGATTGGCGAAGGTCAGGCGTATCAGCGTGCGCTCGTTCATCGGTTCTCCCTGGGGCGTGGTGTGCCTCCAGGGTCGGCCCGGACGGCCGCGGTGTCGTGAGTACCCGTACCCAATCCCGCCCGGTACCGCCGCGGTTGCGGCGGCCGGGCCGCGTAAATGGGGGGAGGGATCTCCGGCGGCGGCCTAGGGTGACCGACCATGCCTACCAATGAACAAGTGATCGAACAGGCCCTGGAGCGGATCACCGCGGGTTACGTCTTCCCCGAGAAGACCGGCGCCGTCGAGGCGGCGATCCGGGCGAGGCTCGCGGAGGGCGCCTACGCGGATCTGGACGGGCCGGCGCTCTGCGCGACGGTGACGGCGGACCTCCAGGAGGTGTGCCCGGACCGGCACTTGCGCCTGCTGTGGACGGACGAGCCGCAGTCGCTCGAACCGGTGGACGACGACGGGGGCGAGGCCGCGTTCCTCGCGCTCCTCAGGGCGGAGCACCAGGGGATCCGCCGCGTCGAGCACCTGGAGGGCAACGTGGCGGTCATCGAGGTCCGCCGCATCGCGACCGCGATCGAGGGCGCGACCGCGATCGGCGCGGTCATGCAGCTGGTCGCGAACAGCTCCGCGCTCGTCCTGGACCTGCGGGAGTGCCTCGGCGGGTTCCCGGAGGGGGCGGCGCTGTGGTGCAGCTACTTCTTCCCCGACGACCAGGTGCACCTCAACGACATCTACGAACGGGCCACCGACACGACCCGGCAGTACTGGACGACCGGACACCTGCCCGCGCCGCGCTACACGGACCGGCCCGTCTACGTGCTGACCAGCGCGACGACGTTCTCCGGGGGCGAGGACGTGGCGTACACCCTGCAGGCGCACGGCAGGGCCGTCGTCGTCGGCGCGACCTCGCGGGGCGGGGCCCATCCGACGGCCCGCCACGCGGTCGCCGAGCACATCCTGGTGACCGTGCCGGCGGCCCGGAGCATCAACACCGTCACCGGCACCAACTGGGAGGGAGTGGGCGTCGTACCGGACGTCCAGGTCCCGGCGGACCGGGCCCTGGAGGAGGCGCTCGCCCTCAGCGCGACGGCAGCCGGTCGTAGGTCCTGAAGGTGTAGAGCGCGGACAGGGTGATCGAGTTGCCGGTCGTCGCGGGGAGGCCGAGCTTGTCGTTGACGACCTTCCCCAGTGGCCCGCAGCCCTCGGCGGCCGGCACCGCGAAGGAGTCGTCGGCGGCGGTGAACTTGATCACCGGCGGCTCCTTCGAGACGCGCTCGGACTTGCCCACGCGCTTCAGCCGGATCTCGACGGGGTTGTCGCCCGCTCCGATGACACAGCCCTGCGGGAGGAGCGGGCTCACCACGCGGTAGCGCAGCGTGAAGAAGCCCATGTCGTCGCCGACGCTGTAGAAGTCCGAGCGCCCGCCGTACTCCGGCTGGAGGGAGAGGCCGAGTACGGGGCTGCGGTCGCCGGCCGGGTTCCCGAACAGCCCGCCGGGGACGGCGGTCGGGCCGCTGCGCAGCGCGCCCCAGACCTGGCCCTTGCTCCCGTCGGGCATCGGGCCCTCGGCGTGGGTGACGGTCATCGGGGCGAGCTCCGGCAGGGTGCGGTTGCCGAGCTGCAGGGCCCCGGTGGCCGTCAGGACCTCGCACTTCCACTGTGCCGCGTCCACCCCGGCGGGGATGGCCGGGCAGTCGGTGAAGTCGAACGACGGCGTGGGCGCGGGTACGGGCGAGGCGCTCGCCGTCCCGGTGACCGCGACGGTGAGGGCGGCGGCGAGGCCGAGGCCGGCGGCCGTGCGGCGGAGGAGGGTGTTGGTCTGCATGTCCCCACGGTGCCGCTCCACCGGCCCGGCGGGTCACCGGGATGGCCCCGTACCCACCCTGAGGCAGCCCTGAAGGGAAGTCAGGGTCGATCCCTCACAGGGGAGTTGGAGGGTGCTCGGCGAGGAGGGCGAGGGCCGTGCGGCGGGGGAGGAGCCGGACGGCCCTGGCGGCGAGGGCGGCCGCGCGGCCCGGGACGACGGTGCGGCGGCGCTCGCGCAGGGCGGCCAGGGTGGCGGCGGCGACCTGCTCGGGCGTGCGGACCAGCGCCGAGGGGGCGTCCGAGTGGAGTCCGGGGCGGGTGGCGGTCGGGCCGGGGCAGAGGGCCAGGACGTGGACGCCCCGGCCCCGTTGCTCGTACCAGAGGGCGTCCGAGAAGGCGGTGACGAAGGCCTTGGTGGCGCCGTAGAGGGCCTGGCCGGGCTTGGGGGTGTGGGCGAGGGCGGAGGAGACGTTGACGAGGGCGGCTCCGGGGCGGGCGGCGGGCAGGAAGGCGTGGGCGAGGGTGACGACGGCCTCGCAGTTGAGGCGGACGGCCGCCGCCGCGCCGGCGGCGCCGAGGGGGTCACCGGAGCCGGCGAAGGGGCCGGCGGGGGCGGTGGCGGCGTTGTTGACCAGCAGGTCGTAGCGCCCGGTGCGCAGTTCCGCGGCGACGGCCTCCAGGCCTTCCGGGGTGCCGAGGTCGGCGGCCAGGCGGCCGTGGCCGGCCGCGCGGACACCGTCGAGTTCTGCCAGGAGGGCGTCCAGCCGGTGCTGCGTGCGGGCGACGGCGGTGACGGTGTGGCCCTCGGCGGCCAGGGCGAGGGCGAGGGCGCGGCCGATGCCCTCGGTGGCGCCGGTGATCAGGGCGCGGCTCACCGCTCCGCCTTGGGGGCCGTGGCGGGCGAGTAGAGGAAGGAGAACCGTTCCATCACGTTCTGCCGCCGGGTGTTGTGGAAGGCGGCGATCCGCCAGGCGCCGTCGGTGTCCCGGACCAGCGTGTACGTCTGGACCTTCGACAGCTCGCGGGCGGCCGGCCTGTCGCCGCTGTAGTCGTCGCCCCGGCCGGTGAGGACGGCGACGTCCTTGGTGAGGAAGCGCATGTCCAGGTAGGAGGCCGCCAGCCGGGTGCCCTTGACGAACTCCTGGAAGAGCGCCCGGTGGCCTTCGGTGATGTCGTCCCGGCCCTCGTAGTGGGTGCCGACGTAGGTGGTGTAGGTGCCGTTCTCGGTGAACTGGCGGCCGTACGCGTCGGCGTCCCCGGCCGCCCAGGCGGCGGTGAGGGCGTCGATGGTGGCGCAGACGGCCTCGCCGTCGGCGCGGTCGGCGGTGGCCGGTATGACGTCGGCGCAGGCGGCGGCGCCGGTGCGGTGGACCTCGGAGGTGGCGTCGAGGTAGAGGTACGCGGCGCCGGCGCCCAGGGCGAGGACGGCGGCGGTGGCGAGGGCGGCGCGCTTGAGGGTCTTGGTGTTCATGGTGGTGCCTCTCGGATCGACGGGTTCGTTCGGGGCGGGGCACGGCACGACTGCCGCAGATTGACTACACTGGTGCAGCAACTGCATGCATGCATTATCTGCACACGTGCAGATATTAGGCAAGGGGAGAGGTGTGGACATGGCGGAACAGGACGAACGCCGGCTGGTCTTCCGGGACTACGTCGACGCCGTGGGGCTGCACGGCATGGCGGGCGCGGAAGCCGCGGGCCTCCAGGCGTCCGAGTGGTACGCGCTCAGCCGGATCACCCTGGCCGGCGGGCTCACCTCGGGGGAGCTCGCCGCCGGCACGGGTCTGACCACGGGCGCGACGACACGGCTGATCGACCGGCTGGAGCGCGCGGGCTACGTACGCCGGACCGCCGATCCGGCCGACCGGCGCAAGGTCGTGGTGGAGGCGGTGCCGGGCGCGCTCGCGGAGGTCGAGGCGGCGGTCGGCCCGGCGCGCCGCAGGATCGCGGAGGTGCTGGCCGCGTATCCGCCGGAGCAGCAGGCGCTGCTCTTCGACTACTTCGCCCGGGCGGCCCCCGCCTTCCGCGAGGCCACGGAGGAGATCCGCGCCGCGACGCGGGAGCGGTAGGCGGAAGCCGCGCGGCCGGCTACTCGATGAAGAGGCTCCGGCCGTGCCCGATCGCCAGTTGGCCCGGGAGGATCGGGTGCACCACCCGGCCGTCGCAGTTCGCGCCGCTCCACACCCAGGCCACCCCGTCCGTGAGGTTGAAGACCTCCGACGGGGCGAAGTCCCCCAGCGGGAAGCAGCCGCTGGGGTCGCCGTTCGGCGCGCCGTCGATGAACAGGACGCCCTGGGCCGCCTGTGCCGTGCCCGGGGTCGCCAGCGCCAGTGCCGCGGCCGCCGCGCACGCCCCCAGCAGCCCCGCCGTCCTCCGCGCCCGCGCCCGTGCCCGCACGCTCGTCCTCGTCCTCGTCCTCATCTGCATCCGCATCCGCATCCGTCCGCCTCGTTCCTCTCGCCCGACCAGGTGTCATGACCGACGGTAGGTGGAGGTCACGTTCCGTGACACGGCGTGTGGTGGTGAAGGAGGGGCGCGAGGAGCGTGCGGGGCGTGCGCTCAGACCGAGGTCAGCGCCGGGACGGACAGGGTGCCGAACCAGACGTGGGTGACCGCGCTGACGTAGCGGGCCCCGCAGCGGTCGGAGGGGACCACCAGCTGGCTGCCCGGGACGTCGAGCTCCTCGCCGTCCAGGCGGGTGGCCAGCAGGACCGGACTCCCGCAGAAGTCGGCGTCCAGTTCCGCCCAGGACAGCACCGTGTGGTGCCCGTCGCCGCCGCTGACCGCGAGGAGGTAGCGGCTGCGGTCCTTGCGCCGGCGGGCGTCGAAGACCGGGCCGGCGCCGGAGACGACGTCCCGCAGCAGCGCGCCCTCGAAGACGTGGTGCTGCGGGCCGTTCGTCGCGCAGTCGAAGGTGACCTCTGCCCGGTGCTGTGGCCATTCCCGCAGGTCGGCGACGGTGAGAAGAGCCGGGTGGTCGAGGTCGCCGTGCAGCAGGAGTGAGGGCATGGAGCAGTCATGCCCCGCCGGAGTGGCGGTGGAACCTCATCTGCGAGGTTGGGAGGGTCGTATGAGCCGCATCTGTGCGATCAATTGTCGTTTCCACCTTGCAGTTTCCGGTTGATTGCCCGCCAAACCACATCACGTGTCACCGGCAGCTCGGTGAAGCGGATCCCCGTCGCGTCCCGCAGGGCGTTCGTGAACGCCGGGGCCACCGGGTTGAAGGGGCTCTCGCTCATGGACTTCGCGCCCAGCGGGCCGATCGCGTCCGAGGTCTCCATGAAGTGCACCTCGGTGCGCGGCACGTCCGCGTACTGCGGCAGCCGGTAGCGGCGGAAGGCGGCCGTGGTGACCTCCCCGCGCTCGTCGACCCGTACCGTCTCGAAGAGGGTGGCGCCCAGCGCCTGGGCCACACCGCCCTCGACCTGCCCGCGGCACTGCATCGGGTTCATGACCTTGCCGGCGTCCGCCGCGTGCACGCTGCGCAGGATCCTCATCTCGCCCGTGTCCGGGTCCACGGCGAGCCGGAACCACTGGGCGTTGAAGGCCACCGAGCGGGGGGAGCCGCCCCAGTGGCCGTCCGCCGCGATCTCCTCCAGCGCGCCCTTGTCGTGCGCGGCCTCGTACAGCTCCTTGAGGGTGAGGACGCGGCCCGCGCAGTCGAAGGCCTCGGCCTCCAGCCTGCACAGGTGCCGGGCCACTCCCGTGTGGCGGGCGGCGAAGGTCTTCAGCCGCTCGGCGAGCGAGTCCGCCGCGAGCATCACGGCCTTGCCCGCCACCACCGTGCCGGCCGAGCCGAACGCGCCGGTGTCGTGGCGGACCACGTCCGTGTCGGACTGGCGGACCGTGATCCGGTCGACCGTGGTGTTCAGCGCTCCGGCGGTGATCTGCTTGTGGACGGTGGTGGTGCCGTTGCCGAACTCCGCCGTGCCCACCGCGATGTCGTACGTGCCGTCGCGCAGCAGGCTGACCCGCGCGTCGGCGAAGTGCCCGCCGGGCGGCCCGGTCGCGATCATGGCGACCGCCGAGCCCGTGCCGGTCAGCCAGCCCTCGGGGACGTCCTCGTGGCTGCGGTCCTCGGCCTCGGCCCGGCGCACGATGTCCATGCACTGCTTCATCCCGTAGGAGGCGATGAAGAGGTCCTCCTCGTGGCCGATCGGGGTCACCATGTGGTCGCCGGCGCCGATCACGTTCTTCTCGCGCAGCACCAGCGGGTCCATGCCGAGCCGGATCGCGAGCTCGTCCATCACCGATTCGAGGGCGAAGAGGACCTGGCCCAGGCCGTAGCCGCGGAAGGCGCCCGCGGGCACGGTGTTGGTGTAGACCGAGTACGCCTCCACCTCCTTGTTCGGCGCCTTGTACACGGCGAAGGACTCGCCCGCGCTGTGGAACATGACGGCCGGGCCGTGGTTCCCGTAGGCGCCCGTGTTGGAGACGATGCGGATGCGCAGCGCGGTGAGCGTGCCGTCGGCCTTCGCCCCGATCTTGATGGTGATCTTGAAGGGGTGGCGGGTGGTGGCACCGTAGAACTGCTCGGCCCGGGTGAACTCCAGTTTCACCGGGCGGCGCAGCTTCAGGGCGGCGAGGACCACGATGTCCTCGGTGAGCATCTCCTGCTTGCCGCCGAACCCGCCGCCCACGCGGCCCGCGACGACCCGGACCTCGTCCTCGCCCAAGCCGTAGAGCGCGCACAGCGCCCGCCGGGTGAGGAAGGGGGCCTGGGTGGAGGAGCGGACGGTGATGCGCTCGCCGCTGCCGTCCTCCTTGGGTTCGAAATAGGCGACGCTGCCGTGGGTCTCCAGGCTGGCGTGCTGCACGCGCTGCGTCCGGAAGGTCTCCTCGTGGACGACGTCCGCCTCCGCGTACCCCTTCTCCATGTCGCCGATCGTGCCGTGGACCTCGCCGCACACGTTGTTCTCGGCGCGGAAGATCCCCGACTCGGGGCCCTTGGGGTGCAGGACCGGGGCGCCCGGCAGCATCGCCTCCTCCGGGTCGGTGACGTAGGGGAGTTCCTCGTACGTGACGACCACGCGGCGGCAGCCCTCCTCGGCGGCCTGCTCGCTGTCGGCGACCACGGCCGCCACCCGCTGGCCGACGAAGCGGACCACGTCGTCCAGGACCCGGGTGTCCATCGGGTCCTCGGTCGGGTGCTCGTGGCGGGCGGAGGAGTACAGGTGGTCGGGGGCGTCGTGGTGGGTGAGGACCGCGTGCACGCCCGGCACCTGGAGGGCGTCGCGGGTGTCGATGCCGACGATGCGGGCGTGCGGGTGCGGGGAGCGCAGCAGCTTCATGTGGAGCAGCCCGGGCACCTCGACGTCGAAGGTGTAGCGGGCGGTGCCGGTGACGACCTGGGGGCCGGCCGGGGCGCCCGGGCTGCGGCCGACGGCCCGGCCCGCCTCGGGCTCCTCGGTGTGCCGGACGCCGCGGACGGCGTCCTCGATGGCGCGGTAGCCCGTACAGCGGCAGATGTTGCCCTTGAAGGCGCGCGGGAGGTCGTCGAGCTTGCCGTCGTCGTGGGCGGTGCCCCGCTCGGCCTGGAGGGCGGAGGTGGTCATCAGGAACCCGGCCGTGCAGAAGCCGCACTGGAAGCCCTGGGCGTCGAGGAACTGCTGCTGCGCCGGGTGCAGTTCGCCGCCGGGCTTGGCCAGGCCCTCGACGGTGGTGACGGAGCGGCCCTCGGCGCGGACGGCCGGGTAGAGGCAGCTGTGCACCGGCTGTCCGTCGACGTGGACCGTGCAGGCCCCGCAGTCGCCCTGGTCGCAGCCCTTCTTCACGCCGAACCAGCCGCGCTCGCGCAGGTAGGTGCGCAGGCACTGGCCCGCCCGCGGCTCGTCCTCGAAGCGCTGCTCGTTGATCTCGATCCCGTAGCTCATCGGGGTCCCTCCTCCAGGGTGAGTTCGCGGCGGATCTCCTCCGCCTGCCGCAGTGCCATGTGCCGTCGCCACTCGGGCAGGCCGTGGATGTCGTCGAACCACTCCTCGGGGCGGACGGCGTCGTCGATGGCCGCCCGCAGCGCGTCCGCCGTGGGCGGCAGCGCGAACCAGAAGCGGAACGGGCGGGTGGTGGCGGCGGAGACGGTGACGGCGAGGGAGCCGTCCCGCGGGTCGAGGGCGCCGATCACCAGGGAGCCGGAGCGGCCCAGTCCGTAGAGCGAGGCCTGCCGGAAGGCCGTACGGGTCTCCAGGGCGTGGGCGGGGATCCGTACGGAGCGCAGCAGCTCGCCGTCGCGCAGGTCCTTGACGCCGGCGCCGCGGATGAAGTCGGTGACGGGCATCCGGCGGGTGGCGCCGTCCTGGCCCTGGAGCAGGACGGTGCCGTCGAGGCCCGCGGTCAGGGAGATGACCGGGCCGGCCGGCAGGCCGTTGCAGAGGTTCCCGCCGACGGTGGCCATGTTCCAGATCTTGAAGCTGGCCAGGAAGGCCCGGCAGCACTGCTCGACGAGCGGGGCGGCGGCGCGGGACAGGTTCCGCCCGAAGCGGGACAGCTCGGTGATGGTGCAGGTGGCCGCGATGTCGAGGGAGCCGTCGGGCTGCCAGGACAGCGGCGGCCAGCCCATCCGGGAGAGGTCGACGAGGCGGCGGATGTGGGGCTGGGGCTCGGAGAAGAGGTAGGTGCCGCCGCCGAGGAAGGCGTCGCCGGGACGCCAGGGTTCGCGGCGGCGCGCATCGCGCACGTCGAGCACCGTGTTGAGGTCCATTTCGCGCCACCAGCCTTCCTGCCGTCGGGGTTCGCCTCAGTGAAGCAACGGAAAGGGGGCGAAACGACTGGTCCAGGCCACGGAAAGGATCCGGCCGCGGCAGGCCGCTCCTGGTGAATCATCCAAGAGCTATAGGCCGCCAGCAGCCTTGCATTTACGATGACATTCCTCGTATTCACCTCGCGAATGTGGGACACCCCCACCGCAAGGAGTCCCCATGCACGTCCTCGACCTGCTCCAGTCAGACAATCTCGGCCTCACCCTGCTCTGGGGCGAGGAAGCGCTTCTCGGCCAGGAGATCAGCGGTGTCACCGCCACCGACCTGGAGGACCCGGGCCGTTTCCTGGGCCCGGGCGAGCTCGTACTGAGCGGTCTGGTGTGGTGGGCGGAGGGCGAGCCGGCCAAGGCGGACCGCTTCGTCTCCGCCCTCGCGGAGGCCGGGGCCACCGCCCTCCTCGCAGGCGAGGAGACCCACGGACGGGTGCCCGACGCACTGGTCGCCTCCTGCCGGGCCCACCGGATGCCGATCGTGGCCGTCCCCGGGCGCACCAGCTTCCGGGCCGTCACCGAAGCCGTCTACCTGCGCCAGTGGGGCGACCTCAGCCGCCGTCCCACCAGGCCCTTCGCCCTCCCCGAGAACGTGCGCGGCGAGCTGAGCCGGCTGCTGGAGGGCGGCGCCGGACCCGCCGAACTGCTGGACCGGGCCTGCGCGCACCTCGGCAAGGTGGCCTGCTACCTCCTGACCGCGAGCGGGCGCACGGTGGCCCGTACGCCCTCCGCCCCCGTCATACCCGCACAGCGGGCCGCCGCCCCCGCGCGGGGCGGGCTCACCCTGCGCGTCGAGGCCGACAGCTCCCCGTACGACGCCTGGCAGCTGCACGTCCCGGACGCCGACGCGGCCCCGCCCCGGGTGCTGCACGAGATCGCCGAGGTCCTCGCCCAGTACCGCGAGGGCCGCGAGCGCCGGGACACCGCCGCGGCGCGGGCGGCCGGGCAGGCCCTGACCGGGCTGCTGTCCGGCCCGGCGGAGCCCGATTCGGCGGCGCTGGAGGAGGCCCTCGCGGCGGCCGGCCTGCCCGCCGCGGGCCCGTACCGGGTGCTCGCGGCCACCTCGGGGACCGCGCTGGCGGAGGCGCTGGCGCACCTGGAGGGGGTCCCGTGGGCGGCGGGCGACGGGGCCGCCGTGCTGTACGAGGACCCGCGCGGGCGCGTGGACGTCGCGGCCGAGCTGCGCGCACTGTGGCCGCTGCTGCAGGCCTGCGGGGTCCCGGGAGCGGACCTGCGGCTGGGCGCGGGCGCCCCGGCGGCGGGGCCGGAGGGCCTGCGGGCCTCCCTCGGCCAGGCCCGCTTCGCCCTGACGGCGGCCGCCGAGGCAGAGGGCCGGGTACGGGCGGTCGAGCAGCTGGACACCCTCGCGGAGCTGCTGTCGGGGGTGCCGGGAGAGGTCCGCTCGGTGTTCGGGACGGCGACGCTGGGGTCGCTGGGGGACGGCATGCTGCGGGAGACCCTGGAGGTCTTCCTGGCCAACAACTGCTCGTGGGCCCGGACGGCGGAGGCGCTCCACCTGCACGTGAACACCGTGCACTACCGGATGGAGCGGGTGGAGGCCCTGACGGGCCGCGACCTCTCGCGCCTGGACCACAAGCTGGACCTGTACGCGGCGCTGCTCTGCCGCTGACCCCCGCGCGCCGGCCGGGGAGGCCCCCGCGCGGGCTACCCGGGTAGGTCCACGTGGACCTCCGTCGACTTCACCCGGGCGGTGACGCTGACGCCGACCGCGATCCCGAGCTCCTCCACCGACTCGCGGGTCACCACCGAGACGATGCGGTGCGGCCCCGACTGGATCTCCACCTGGGCCGCGACCTCGTCGACCCGTACGGCGGTGACGATGCCCGCGAAGGCGTTGCGCACGGAGGTCGCGGGGGCCCGGCCGGGCACGGGGTGCATCCCGGCGGCCCGCCCGGTGGCGAAGGCGGCCAGCGCCGCGCCGTCGACGGACCGGGTGCCGTCGGGGGCGCGCAGCGAGGGCAGCCGGCCGGCGTCGGCCCAGCGGCGGACGGTCTCGGGGCTCACGCACAGCAGGGCCGCGGCCTGTCCGATCGAGTAAGACGGCACGCCCGCAGCTTAGGGGTTGCCGTGCCGGCCGCGGCGGGGGCATAGGGCCGGCCTATGGGTCCATCGGTCCGGAGGTCCTACCGGGGGCCCGAGGACCGGACGAGGGTGGTGGCAAGAGCCTTTCGATGAAGCAAGGACGCCATGTACACCCTCCTGTTCCTCCTGATCTCCCTCTGCCTCTGGGCGGTGCTGCGCGGCTGGCCGCGCGGGCCACGGCTGTTGCTGTGGGCGGGGACGCTGGCGCTCACCACGCTCGCGTTCCTCCCCCACCTCGACCGCGCCTTCGGCCTGAGCTTCTGAGGAGGAGCACGCGATGACCGCCACCGCGACCACGACCACCACCACCGTCACCGCCCTTCCCCCCGCCCGGCTCTCCCACCGCCTCGGCCTCTGGTTCGCCCACGCCTACGTGCTGGGCATGTGCGCCGCCATCGGCGGGGCGTACGTCTTCCAGTTCGGCCTGTGGGAGTACCCCTGCCCGATGTGCCTGCTGCAGCGGATGTTCATGCTGCTCAGCGCACTCGGCCCGGCCATGATCGTCGCCCGCTCGCGCAAGGGCGCGGTGGGCACCGCCGAGTTCGCCTCCGGGTGGGGCGTCGCGATCGTCTCGGCGCTGATCGGCAGCACCGTCTCCGCCTCGCAGGTGCTGATGCACATCGTGCCCCCGGACCCCGGCTACGCGGGCGCCCTGCTCGGTCTGCACCTCTACACCTGGGCCGCGATCACCTTCCTGCTCGCCGTCCTCGCGGCGGCCGTGAACCTGGTCCTGGCCCGCGAGTTCCAGCCCCTGGGCGCCGCCCAGGCCTCGCCGGCCCTGCGCCGCGCGGCCGGCTTCACCCTGGCCGTCCTCGCGTTCTTCGCGGTGAGCAACCTGGTGGCCTGCTTCCTCCTCCAGGGCCTGCACTGGCAGATGCCGGGCGACCCGACCGGCTACCGGTTCTTCACCGATCTGCTGTGAGGTTGCGGGTCATCCGCTCCAGGACGCTGACGGCGGTCCGGTACTCCTGCGGGGAGATGCCGGCCGTCGACAGCTCGCGGAAGGCGCCGACGCGCTCGCCGGCCAGGGCGAGCCGGGCGCGGCCGTCGTCGGTCAGCGCGAGGCGGCCCGGCTCCGGCCGGGCCGCCCAGCCGCCGTCGAGGACGGCCGCGATGGCGGAGTCCAGGCCGGCGGCCGTGGCGTGGGCGGCGAGGGCGGTGTGCACGGCGGCGTCACCGGCGGCGGGGGAGTCGCGTACGACGTTCAGGACCTGCCAGCCGAGGCGGGTGAGGCCGAACTCGTCCAGCAGGGCGTCCATGGCGGTGGTGAGGGCCTGGTCGGTGCGGCTGAGCCAGTGGCCGATGGGCTTCACGAGGAGGCTCCGGTGAAGGCGGCGGCGTTCTCGCGGGCCCACTGCGCGTAGCTGCGGGCGGGGCGGCCGAGGAGGGTCTCGGTGGTGTCGGCGACGGCGGCGGGGCCGTGGTCCGCGGCCTCCCACAGGTCGAGCAGCGAGGCGACCATCGGCGCGGGCATGTGGGCGCCCATCTGCCGCTCGGCCTCGGCGCGGGAGATGCGCTCGACGGGTATCCCGCGGCCGATGGCGTCGCCCAGGATCGCGAGCTGGCGGCGGAAGGTGAGCGACTCGGAGCCGGTCAGGGTGAGCCGGCGGCCGGTGAGGGAGTCGCCGGTGAGGGCCTCGAAGGCGATGTCGGCGATGTCCTCGGGGTGGATGGGCGCGATGTGCGCGTCGGGGAAGGCGAGCTGGACCGGCAGGCCCCGGCCGATGGGGTACGCCCAGCCGAAGGAGTTGCTGGCGAAGGCGTCGGGGCGCAGGAAGGTGCAGGTCAAAGGCGAGGCGGCGAGGGCGCGCTCGACCTTGAGGCTGTGGCCGGCGAGCGCGTCGTCCTCGGCGCCGGGGGCGAGGACGGAGGACGAGGACAGCAGGACGACGTGCTCGACGCCGGCTGCCCCGGCGGTGTCGATCAGCTCGTGGATGCCGGCGGGCTCGGGATAGAGGAAGACCTGCCGGACGCCGTCCAGTGCGGCGGCGAAGGTCCCGGGGCGGTCGAGGACGAGCTCGCGGGTCTCGACGCCGGCCGGGACGGTGAGCCGGGCGGGGTGGGAGCTGGCGGCGCGGACGGCGTGGCCGGCGGAGTGCAGGCGGGCGACGAGGGCCCGGCCGACCTTGCCGCGGGCGCCGGTGACGAGGGTGGTCATGGGGGTTCTCCGTTCGTGGTGGCGGCAGCCGTTCGCTGACCGTCGACATATGCATGCTTGCATGCACACGTTTTCAGGTCAACACATGTTTGTCGACAGTCACGTATGTACGATGAGGGGCATGACGAAGCAGCAGCCGGACGCGGCGGACATGGGTGACGAAGAGCTGCTGAACGCCGTCGGCCCGGCCTTCGGGAAGCTGCGGCGCTCCTCGCTCCTGGAGGTCGAGGACCCGATCTCCCAGAAGGACCTCGGCCGGACCCTGGTCCTCAACGTGGTCCTGGAGATCGGCCAGGACGGCGCCCGCGAGGTCACCGTCGGCGCGGTCGGCGCGCACCTGGGCACCGACCCGTCGGTGGCCAGTCGCATGGTGTCCGACTGCATCTCCGCCGGCTACCTGGTCCGCGCCGCCTCCCAGCAGGACGGCCGCCGCACGGTCCTGCACCTCAGCCCCGGGGGCGAGGAGCTGATGGTCCGCTTCCGCCGGCACCAGCGCTCGGCGTTCGAGTACATCACCGCCGACTGGAGCGAGCGCGAACGCCTGGACTTCGCCCGCCTGATGCTGAAGTACGTCGCGTCCCAGGAGTCCCTGCGCCGGCGCGGGGCTTGAGCCGCCCGGCGGTGGCGGGAGCGGCGGGCCGCGGCAGCGCCTTCGGCACCTTCGGGGAACTGCTCCAGGGCGTACTGCCCGGCGCCGGCGGCCACTTCATGGTGACCCTGCCGCTGGCGCGGTGGTCCACCGCCGAGTTCTCGTACGAACCGTCCGCCCCCGGCGTCCGGGTCGCCCCGGCCCACAAGCACCGGGCGGCACGGCTGGCGGTACGGGCCCTGCGCGCCGCCGGCCTTCCCGGCGGCGGCCGGCTGAGCCTGGGCGGCGGACTGCCCGAGGGGAAGGGCATGGCCAGCTCCTCGGCCGACCTCGTGGCCACGGCCCGGGCCGTCGCCGACGCCGTGGGCGCCCGGTTCGGCCCCGCCGACGTCGAGGCGCTGCTGCGCGGCGTGGAGCCGACCGACGGGGTCATGTACGACGAGGTCGTCGCCTTCCGGCACCGCGAGGTCAGGCTCCGGGAACGGCTGGGCACGGTGCCGGCCATGACGGTCGTCGGCTACGACGAGGGCGGCACCGTCGACACCATCGGCCGCAACCGCACGGCCGCCGCACCCGGCGCGGCCGACCGGCGCGAGTACGCCCTCCTCCTCGACCGGGCGCGCGAGGCGGTCCGCGCCGCCGACCTGCCCGCCCTCGGCCGCGTCGCCACCCGCAGCGCCGAACTGCACGCCCGCCGCCACCCGCGCCCCGCCCTGCCCGCCCTGCTGCGCGTCTGCCGGGACGTCGGCGGGCTCGGCGTGGCCTGCGCCCACAGCGGCACCGTGCTCGGCATCCTGCTGCCCCACGACGACCCCGCCACCCCCGCGAAGGCCGCCGCGGCCCGGTCCGCCTGCGCCGCCGCCCTCCCCGGCACCACCCGCCTCCACCGCACCCTCGGCCCGGCCGACGACTGGACCGGCGCGGGTGCCCCGTGGGTCCCCGGTCAGCGCGCGGCGGCCCTGGCCTGCGCGGAAGCGACGTAACGGGTGGTGAAGAGCATCGGGACGACGAATCCGGCGGCCTGGGCGAGGGTGGCGGCGGCCGAGTGGCCGAGGCCGGAGCGGGACAGGGCCGCGAGGGCGACCGCGGTCACGGCGAAGGCCGCGGTCCAGACGGCGGTGATCACGGTGCTGGTCCGCACGAACGGCTTCAGCCCCCAGACCTCCCGGGCTTGCGGCCCTCCGGGCCGTACCACTGAAGGGGCTGGCCGGTTACTGCGGCGATGCATTCGAAGTCGTGGTCACAGTGCAGGAGGGTGAGTCCCTGCAATTCGGCAGTCGCGGCGACCACGAGGTCCACTGCACCGGCGCTGCGGTGCCTGCCTTGCTTGGTGAGGGCCTCCTGGACCTGCCAGGCCCGGTCGTAAGCCCGGTCGTCGACGGGAACCCAGCCGAAGAGCAGCCGCATGTCCTCGATGCCGCGCGCCCGGTCGGCAGCCGATCGGGCGCTGTGGAAGAACTCCAGCTCGGTGATGGGGCATGTGGCGATCAGGCCCGCGGCCGCCGCCTGGTCCCAGCCGTACTGCTCCGCGTCGCCCTGCATGAAGCGGGCGAGGGCGCTGGTGTCGATCAGGTAGAGAGCGGCGTTCACCGTCGGTAGTTCCGCTTGTCCTCGAAGAGCGTCAGATCGAAAGCGCCTTCGGCGGCCGCGGCGCGCAGACGGGTCAGGGCCAGCGCCCGCCGCCTGTTCTCCAGCACCTCGCGCAGGGCTGTGTTGACCGTCTCCTTCTTGGTGCTGGTCCCCAGGGCTTTGGCTACTTCTGCCAACAGCTCGTCATCGAGGTCAATCACCGTCCGGCTCATGTGCACCTCCTTTATATCAATTATGGAACCAAGTATACCTTCCGTGGTCCATCGATGTCATGGGTTCACGTCGGCATGACGCCGTGGATGCGGGACAGGGTGAAGACGCGCTCGTCGTCCCGCAGGTGGCACCAGGCTTCGAGGTAGGGCGGGTCGAGTGCGAGGCGGCTGAGTGTGCGCACGGTCCGGTTGCCGGATGCGGCGACGTACTCGACGGTGATGGCCTGACCGGCGTCGATGGCGTGGGCGAGCCGGCGGACGTCGCTGTACGGCAAGCGCTTCGCCCACCCGGCGACGATCTCTTCGGTGTCGGTGCCAAAAGGAACCCCGCTGCCGAACGGGTCGGGGTCCGGGGTGGTCGGTGGTGCGGTCAGCAGGCGGGCGGCCAGGGCGTTCGGGTCGGCGGTGGCCGGTGTCGCCGCGGTGTCGCGGACCGCGTTGTGGTGGTCGGTGCCCGTGCCGGCCCGTCGTGGGGGCGGCACGGGGGCGGCTGCCCTGTGGGGTCGCTTCTTCTCGATGCGCACGGTCCCGTCGGTGGTCTCGGCGACGGGGGCGTAGCCCTCGGCCCGGAGTGCGGCGAGGGTCGCGTCGAGCGGGCTGCGGCTGACCAGCACCGTGGGCGCCAGCTGTCGCAGGCCGAGTTTGGCGAGCTTGCGGTGGGCGGCGAGCTCGGTGAGGAGCGTCGGCTCCTCGCCGTGGATGACGCATGCGGCGGTGGCGATGCGTACGCGGCCGTGACTGCGGGCGGTGTCGGCGATGAGATAGGTCAGGGGTTGGGGCAGCGGCCCGGAAGTGACGGTGGCCAGGTCGGCTGCGAGGCCGTCAGGCGAGTGTCCGGCATCCAGGGCCCGGCGGACGCTGCCCGTACTGAACCGCCACACCGAGGCCGTGCCGCTGGTCTCGCGGTCGGCGACGGAATCCAGCAGCGAGGCGAGTGGCGCGGACGGTGTGCCGGTGACGATTGCGGTGAGGTCGGCGCCGATCCGTGCTGTTCGGGTAGCCGTGGGCAGGAGCCGCCCGCACACGGCGGCCAAGCCTGCCGCGTCGTCTTCCAGCAGGGCGGTGCCGAGGGGAGACAGCGCACCGCGAGCGAGTACGCCGAGCAGCCCGGCCTCGTGGATCAGGAGAGCGAACGGCGTCCCGTCCTGGGGCGCCCCGTCGGCGAAGGGGCGGTACCAGGCCACCAGCGGCCCCAGCTCCGAGGCGGTGGCCGCGCCGTGCCCTGCCGGGAGCTGTGCCGCCGCGTGGAGCAGTCCATGCCGGGCTTGCAGGCAGCCGCCGCAGGGTGGTGCTCCCGCGAGGGCGGGGAGCGCCTTGTTGTCCCCGTCTCGTGCCCGGGTCGGGGTGAGTGCCAGGTTGCGCCATGCGTGGAGCAGTGCGGTGTGCCGTTCGGCGGGCTCCTGGTCCGCCCAGGCGTCGTATGCCGCGGTGGGTACCACGCGGTCATGGTCCCGGCCCAGCAGCCCGGCCGCGTACGCGGCCTCCAGGGTGAGGCGTACGACGGCGTCGTCGGCTTGGGCGGCCTTGCTGATCCGGGCCAGTTCACGGGCGCCGATCCCGCCGGACTTGAGTCTGGCCGGCGGAGACGCCGAACAGGCGGCGAGGACCGACGCGGCCTGGGCGGCGAATGCCGTGGCCGCGGCTGCGGCCTCCCGTTCCACCGCGGCGGAGCCGATGGCGACCGACGGCGTGGAAGGCGGTAGGGGATCGAACGGGGCGTGCCAGGCCGGCCCGCGCAGTGCCAGCGCGACTTCAACGGGCATGTGTACGGGGCCGTACCGGTGGCGGTCCACGATCAGGAGTCCCCGGTCGAGTGCCCATCGCGCGCCGGGTTCGAGCTCGGGCCCGGACGACCCGAACATGATGAACTGCCGCTGCCCCGCGGTGGGGTCCGCTCGGCGGGCGAGGAGCTTCCGGGTGATCGCGGGTGCCCGTGCCACGACTTCGGCGACGGCTCCCGGGTCACTGTGGTGTTCCACCAGGGCTGCCAGCCGCTGCTGCTTGGTGCTCTGTGGCTTGATGCCGAGTGCCACCAGCATGGCGCGCAGCTCGTCCGAGGTCGCGCCTGCCAGCAGTTTCTCCAGGGGGTCGTCCACCCCGAGGGGTGCCTCCCACGCCTGCCGCAGCGGAGAGGCCATACGGAGTGCTCCGGTGCCGTCTGGCCACACCAGTGCGTGATCGGCCAGCGCCTTCAGCGTGGAGTCCAGCCCGCGAGCGGCATCGCCGTCCGCTGCTCCCAGCAGCTTGGCCAGGTTGTCGCGCGAGGCCGCTCCTCCCCGCGCCGCCAGCGCTTCGGCCACTTGCAGGCATGGCAGCGTGAGTGGCGGCAGGGCGAGTGCCACCGACCCCGGGCGCTGGAGGCGGTCCGCCAGCTCCCCCAGCGTGCGCGGTTCTGGCGCCGCCGCCGCGTCCCTCCGCGTGGCGAGTACGCGTGCCAGGCGCGGAGCGTCGAGCGAACCCAGCCAGGCTGTCAGCGTTGATCGGGACTTCACGGGGCACCTCGCCGGACCGGACGGCAGCACCGGATCGGCCCCGGCACAGAGCCCAGCATGGTGCAGACGCCGGCAGCACGGGTGGCGAACGGAAGCGGTTCCTCCCTCGGGGAGGATGTTTCGCGGGCGGTGTTGCGCGAACCCTGAACCGCAACCCGGGAAACGCCGAAGGGCCGGACCGCTGATGCGGTCCGGCCCTTCGGGCTGGCGGAGGATACGAGATTCGAACTCGTGAGGGGTTGCCCCCAACACGCTTTCCAAGCGTGCGCCCTAGGCCTCTAGGCGAATCCTCCGCCGCAAACAATACAAGACGTTGAGGGGTGCTCGCGAACACGATCCGGTCCGGGGGGCCCGGGCGGATCCGCGGAGGGGTCCGGCTCGATTCCGGGGCCCCGTATCCGCTAGGGTGGGGCCCAGCCCCTCACGTGGCGCTATCTCACCCAACTCCCCCAGGGCCGGAAGGCAGCAAGGGTAAGTGGGCTCTGGCGGGTGCGTGAGGGGCGCTTTGCGTTCCGGGGCGGGTCCGGGGGCGTCGGCGGGCCGTTGTTGTCGGTGGGCCCGGATAACCTCGTAGACGTGTCGTCCCTTGCGCTGTACCGCCGCTATCGCCCCGAGTCGTTCGCCGAGGTCATCGGGCAGGAGCATGTCACTGCCCCGCTGATGCAGGCCCTGCGGAACAACCGGGTCAATCACGCGTACCTGTTCAGTGGCCCGCGCGGCTGTGGCAAGACGACCAGCGCGCGCATCCTGGCGCGGTGCCTCAACTGTGAGCAGGGTCCCACCCCGGATCCGTGCGGGGAGTGCCAGTCCTGCCGGGACCTCGCCAGGAACGGCCCGGGGTCCATCGACGTCATCGAGATCGACGCCGCGTCCCACGGTGGCGTCGACGACGCCCGTGACCTGCGCGAGAAGGCCTTCTTCGGGCCCGCGTCGAGCCGGTACAAGATCTACATCATCGACGAGGCGCACATGGTCACCTCGGCGGGCTTCAACGCCCTGCTGAAGGTGGTCGAGGAGCCGCCGGAGCACCTCAAGTTCATCTTCGCGACCACCGAGCCCGAGAAGGTCATCGGGACGATCCGCTCCCGGACGCACCACTACCCCTTCCGGCTCGTGCCGCCCGGGACGCTGCGCGACTACCTCGGCGAGGTCTGCGGGCGCGAGGGCGCCAAGGTCGAGGACGGCGTGCTGCCGCTCGTCGTGCGCGCCGGTGCCGGGTCCGTGCGCGACTCCATGTCCGTCATGGACCAGCTCCTCGCCGGCGCGGGCGAGGAGGGTGTGACGTACGCCATGGCCACCTCCCTGCTCGGGTACACGGAGGGGTCGCTGCTCGATTCCGTCGTCGACGCCTTCGCCGCCGGGGACGGGGCCGCCGCGTTCGAGGTCGTCGACCGGGTCGTCGAGGGCGGCAACGACCCGCGCCGGTTCGTCGCCGACCTGCTGGAGCGGCTGCGCGACCTGGTGATCCTGGCCGCCGTGCCCGACGCCGGGGAGAAGGGGCTGATCGACGCCCCCGCCGACGTCGTGGAGCGGATGCAGGCTCAGGCGTCGGTGTTCGGCGCCGCCGAGCTCAGCCGCGCCGCCGACCTGGTCAACGCCGGGCTCACCGAGATGCGCGGCGCCACCTCGCCGCGGCTGCAGCTGGAGCTGATCTGCGCCCGGGTGCTGCTGCCGGCCGCCTTCGACGACGAGCGCTCCTTCCAGGCCCGGCTGGACCGGCTGGAGCGCAGCGGCCCGCCCGCCGCCGCCTTCGCCGCGCCGGCCGCGGCGCCCGCCATGGGCTACGTGCCCGGGCCCGAGGCGCACGGCATGGCCCCGGCCGGTCCCGGCGGCGGGGTCGCCGCCGCGCGTGCCGCCGTACGCGGTCCCGTGCCGGACGCCGCCGCGGCGCAGGCACCGCCCGTGCAGGCCCCGGCCCCCGTGCCGGCCCCGGCTCCGGCGCCCGTCCAGGCTCCGGCACCGGTCCAGGCTCCCGCGCCCGTCCAGGCCGCCGCCCCGGCCGCCGCGCCCGCGCAGGCGCCCGGTGCGTGGCCCGGGGCCGCGCAGCCCGGCAGCGGGGCCCCCGCCCCCGGCGCCTGGCCCGGAGCCGCCGCCCCGGCCGCCCCCGCCGCTCCCGCCGCCGGGGCGTGGCCCAGTGCCGCCGTGCCCGGCAGCGGAGTTCCGGCCGCACCCGCACCCGCCCCCGCCCCCGCCCCGGCGGCCTCCGCGCCCGCCGGCCCGGCCGCCGCCGCGCCCTCCGCCGAGATGGCGGCCGGGGCCGGGCAGGTCCAGGCGATGTGGCCGGGCGTCCTGGAGGCCGTCAAGAACCGCCGCCGCTTCACCTGGATCCTGCTCAGCCAGAACGCCCAGGTCACCGGCTTCGACGGGACCACCCTCCAGCTCGGCTTCCCCAACGCCGGAGCCCGCGACAACTTCGCGAGCAGCGGCAGCGAGGACGTCCTGAAGGCGGTCCTGGCCGAGCAGTTCCAGGTCAACTGGAAGATCGACGCCGTGGTCGGGGGCGGCGGGCCGGCCCCGGCCGCGCCCTCCTCGTACTCCTCCTACTCCGCGCCGGCCGCCGCCTACAGCCCGCCCCCGGCGGCCCCGCAGGCCCCGCCGGCCGCCCCGCTGTCGCAGCAGGTCCCGCAGCCGCCCGCGTACCAGCCGCCGCCCCCGCAGGCGGCGCCCGCGGCGCAGCCGCCCGTGCACCAGGCGCCCCCGCCGGTCGCCCCCGAGGACGACGTCCCGGAGGAGGACGACCCGGACCTCGTGGACAGCGCCCTGACCGGACACGACCTGATCGTGCGCGAGCTCGGGGCGACCGTTGTGGAGGAATACACGAACGAGTAGCGCCCGCCGATTGGGGTGGCCGCACGAAACCGGCCGCGCCGTCCGGGCTACCCTGGGCGGCGTGAAGGTCCTCGTCATCGGCGGCGGCGCCCGCGAACACGCCCTGTGCCGCTCTCTGTCCCTCGACCCCGACGTCTCCGCGCTGTACTGCGCCCCCGGCAACGCCGGCATCGCCGAGGTGGCGGAGCTGCGCCCGGTCGACGCCCTCGACGGCGCGGCGGTCGCCGCCCTCGCCGTCGAACTCGGCGCCGCTCTGGTCGTCGTCGGCCCGGAGGCCCCCCTCGTCGCCGGTGTCGCGGACGCCGTCCGCGCGGCCGGCGTCCCGGTCTTCGGACCGTCCGCCGAGGCCGCGCAGCTGGAGGGCTCCAAGGCCTTCGCCAAGGACGTGATGGCCGCGGCCGGGGTCCCGACCGCGCGCAGCTACGTCTGCACCACCGCCGAGGAGGTCGACGCGGCCCTCGACGCCTTCGGCGCCCCCTACGTGGTCAAGGACGACGGCCTCGCCGCCGGCAAGGGCGTCGTCGTCACCGAGGACCGGGCCGTCGCCCGGGACCACGCGCTGGCCTGCGACCGGGTCGTCATCGAGGAGTACCTCGACGGCCCCGAGGTCTCCCTCTTCGCCATCACCGACGGCGTCACCGTGCTGCCGCTCCAGCCCGCCCAGGACTTCAAGCGCGCCCTCGACGGCGACCAGGGCCCCAACACCGGCGGCATGGGTGCGTACTCGCCGCTCCCGTGGGCGGACCCGAAGCTGGTCGACGAGGTCATGGAGCTGGTCCTCCAGCCGACCGTGGACGAGCTCCGCCACCGCGGCACCCCCTTCTCCGGGCTGCTCTACGCGGGCCTGGCCATCACCAGCCGCGGCACCCGCGTCATCGAGTTCAACGCCCGCTTCGGCGACCCCGAGACCCAGGTGGTCCTGGCCCGGCTGCGCACCCCCCTCGCCGGCGTGCTGCTGAACGCCGCGAACGGCACCCTGAACACCCTCCCGGCGCTGAACTGGAGCGACGACGCGGCCGTCACGGTCGTCATCGCCTCGCACAACTACCCCGGCACCCCGCGCACCGGCGACCCGATCGAGGGCCTCGGCGACGTGGCGGCCGAGGACGCGCCCGACGCGTACGTGCTGCACGCCGGCACCCGCCGCGAGGGCGAGGCCGTCGTCAGCGCGGGCGGTCGCGTCCTGTCGGTGACGGCGACCGGTTCCAACCTGGCGCAGGCGCGCGAGAAGGCGTATAAGGCGGTCGGGCGGATCAAGCTCGACGGGTCCCAGCACCGCACGGACATCGCCGCCAAGGCGGCCGAAGGCCGCTGACCAGCACGGCCGCAATGACGCGGGCCCGGTGCGCGCAGACGCGCACCGGGCCCGCGCGTGCGTACGCGTGCGACTGCATCCGGCCGCCTTCGAACGCAGCCACCTTTAGCCAAAGCCATTCCATCGGGTGATCGTCACCCGGACTGCCTGACGTCCGCGCCCGCCCCAACTAGGGTGCGGCGCAAGCATTCCGGCACATGGCCCACCGGCATTGCGATGTCAGTGGCGGGTGTCACAGTGGGGGAGTGAGCAAAGCCGCCGCAGGGCAGAGGGGGTGAGGTCCGGCCGTGTCCGGAACCGGTTCGATCGCAGAAGTGGGCGCGCCGTCCGCGCGTTCGCGGGCCCTCGCCGTGCTGCGGGTCCGCAGCAGGGCCACGGCCGCCGTGCTGCTGCCCGCCGCCCTCGCGGTGGTGCTCGTCGCCGCCCGGATGACGGGCCGGCTGGCCGGTGACCCCTGGCCGGTGGTGACCCTGGCCGTCTGCGCGGTGGCCGCCGTGGTGCTGCTGGCGGGCGGGATATTCGGCGCGGTGGTGCTGCGCGCGGGTCCCGCCGTGACCCCGACGGTGCCCCTGCCGGAGGCCGCCGCCCCCGACCTCTACCGCCTCGTGCGGGACCTGGCCGACCGGATGGACGTCCCCGCGCCCTCCGCGATAGCCCTCACCCCGGACTGCGACAGCTGGCTGGAGGACCGCGCCCATGCAGCCCACCGCCGCAGGGGGACGGGAGGCGGCCCGGAGTCCGCGCCCGGCGCGGCCCCCGTGCTGGTGATCGGCTCGCCGTTCCTGTGGTGGATGCGGGTCGCGGAGCTGCGGGCCGTCCTCGCACCCGTCGTCGCCGGTACGGGCCCCTCCGCGCACCCGGACATAGCCGACGCGCGCGGCTTCGTCCGCGGGCTCGACGCGGCGGTGGACATCGGCGGCAGGCCCGGCCTGGGCTGGATCGGCCGCCCGGCCCGGCTGCTGCTGCGGCTGTGCCGGACGGACGCCGCCGAGATGGAGCGCGGGGTGGCCGCGGCCGCCTCCGACCGTGCACAGGGTGTGGACTACGGCCTGCGCATCGTCGCCCAGGAGCAGGTCGGCCTCGCCTACGCGGGCTGGGACCGGCTGCTGACCCGCGTCGCGCTGCCCGCCTGGCGGATGGGTCGCTGGCCGGCGCACCTGGACGCCGGGGTGGTCTCCGCCCTGACCGAGCTGTCCCGGCGGGACCGGCTGGCCGAGGGCTTCACCTCGCGGCTCGGCGAGCGCCCCGCCTGCGACCTGCTGGAGCAGCCCGGCGTGGTCGACGAGGCCGCCTCCCTGCTGGCGGCCCGGCTGTTCCACGGCGGCCCGGCCGAAGCGGGCCCGGACTGGTCCCCCGTGGACTGGGCGGCCTACCCGCAGGAGGTCGTGGACCGCAAGTGGCGTACCGAGGCGGCCCGCCTGCACGCCGCCCTGGACGGCCTGTCCGTCCCGGCGGACCTGGCACCGCCCGCCGCCGCCCAGCCCCGGCCGGACGCCCCCGCGGCCCCGGCGGAGCCCGTGCCCGTCACCACGGGCGCCCCCGCCCCGGCGGAAGCCTCCGTCAGCGGCGCCCCGGGCGGCCCCGGCGGCCCCGCCGCGCCCGCCCCCGCCACCGCCCGTCCCGCGGACCGGGCCGCCGCCGCGGGCGAACCGGTCCCCCCGGGCGGGGCGACGCTGGAGCGGGTCCTCGGCTACCTCACCGACCCCGCCGGAGAGGGCGCCGCCGGGGAGGCCCTCGCCGGGCGGCTCAGCGGCGACCTGGCCCGGGAGGAGCGCGCCGCCGGAGCCGGCAGGCCCCAGCCGCGCGGCGGAGCGGACACGCTGCCGCTGTTCCCGCTCCAGCCCCCGCGCAGCGGCCGCGACCTGCTCGCCGACCACGTCACCGCCCTGGTCTGCTGCGCCGCCGTGGACTGGGCTGGCGCGGGACCCGGCCTGGACTGGCTGGACGGCCCCGTCCTGCTGGTCGGCGGCGTGCGCCGCGCCGACCTCGCCCCCCGGGTGCTCGCCCTCGTCGAGGACGGGGACCCGGCGCCGCTGCGCGACTGGCTCGCGGAGCTCGGCGTACGCCCCGAGAGGCCCGTACGCCTCCTCTGAACCGCCCGCCCCGCGTTCCGGTCACGTCAATTCACGACGAACGGTGACGGAGTGAGTGCGTTATGTGATGTGCTTGGGACCGGTCGCGGAAAGGTGTCCGAAAAGCCCCCGCGCACCTGACTGGAGCAAACGCGTTCGGGGGAGCGAGGGAGGGGAGCGGTATGGGTGCGGACCAGATCCGGCGTTGGGAGTCGGGTGCGCTCGCGCACGCGGTGACCGACCCCTTCGGCCAGGGCCCCCTGCCCTGGTTCCGGGGCAGCGAGCTGTACTTCGACGACACCGGCCAGGTCGTCCCCTGGTACGTGGACCCCGCTGTCGCCACCCCGGGCCAGAGCCCGGGCCGGCATCCCGGCGTCCCCGCCCAGGGCCCCCGGGGCGGCGGCCCCCGCACCGCCGACGACGTCCACCGCCAGATCAAGGGCTTCGCCTCCACCGGAGCCGTCGCCCCCGGCGAGGCCATCGACTTCCACATCACCGTCGACCCGCCCCAGCAGTTCTCCGTCGACGTCTACCGGATCGGCCACTACGGCGGCGACGGCGCCTCCAAGATCACCACCAGCCCCCGGCTCTCGGGCATCGTCCAGCCGGCCCCGCTCACCGCGGACCGCACCGTCTCCTGCCACCACTGGTGGCTCTCCTGGCGGCTCCAGGTCCCCTCGTACTGGAGCATCGGCGCCTACGTGGCCGTCCTCACCACGGCCGACGGCTACCGCTCCCACATCCCCTTCACGGTCCGCGACGACCACCCCGCCGACCTCCTCCTGCTGCTCCCGGACATCACCTGGCAGGCCTACAACCTCTACCCCGAGGACGGCCGGACGGGCGCCAGCCTCTACCACGCCTGGGACGAGAAGGGCCGGCTGCTGGGCGAGCGCGACGCCGCCATCACCGTCTCCTTCGACCGCCCCTACGCGGGCGCCGGCCTGCCCCTGCACGTGGGCCACGCCTACGACTTCATCCGCTGGGCCGAGCGCTACGGCTACGACCTCGCCTACGCCGACACCCGCGACCTGCACTCCGGCCGCGTCGACCCGACCCGCTACCGGGGCCTGGTCTTCCCCGGCCACGACGAGTACTGGTCGGTCCCCATGCGCCGCACCGTCGAGCGCGCCCGCGACCACGGCACCTCCCTCGTCTTCCTCTCCGCCAACACCATGTACTGGCAGGTCGAGCTGTCCCCCTCGCCGTCCGGGGTCGAGGACCGGCTCCTGACCTGCCGAAAACGCCGCG
The DNA here is from genome assembly GCF_050275515.1 of Streptomyces sp. NPDC004126. Classification (NCBI taxonomy): domain Bacteria; kingdom Bacillati; phylum Actinomycetota; class Actinomycetes; order Kitasatosporales; family Streptomycetaceae; genus Streptomyces; species Streptomyces sp. NPDC004126. The sequence continues at coordinate 232,944 of NZ_JBNNPF010000004.1, forward strand.
GCCCCGGCCGCCCCAGCCTCTGGCGCGAGATCGACCGCCCCGAACAGCAGCTGCTCGGCATCCAGTACGCGGGGCGGGTCCCCGAGCCCGCGCCGCTGATCGTCCGCAACGCCACGCACTGGCTCTGGGACTCCACCGGAGCCGCCGAGAACGACGAGCTCGACGGGCTGGTGGCCGGCGAGGCCGACCGCTACTTCCCGCGCACCCAGCTCCCCGAGCACCAGGACCGCATCCTCCTCGCGCACTCCCCGTACCTCGACGGCGAGGGGGCCAAGCGCCACCAGGAGACCTCCCTGTACCGGGCCCCGAGCGGCGCCCTGGTCTTCGCGTCCGGCACCTTCGCCTGGTCCCCGGCGCTCGACCGCCCCGGGCACGTGGACGAGCGGGTCCAGCGGGCGACGGCCAACCTCCTCGACCGGATCTGCAAGCGGGACTGACCGGGACCCGTTGTCCCCGTTCGCGAACGGGTGCGGGAGAATGGTCCCGCGCTCGTACAGAACCACAGGGAGACCCCGTGCCCGGATTCGTCGAAAAGCCCGAGCCGGTGCAGGTGCCCGGCCTCGCCCACCTCCACACCGGCAAGGTCCGCGACCTCTACCGCGACGAGGACGGCAACCTCGTGATGGTCGCCAGCGACCGCATCTCCGCGGCCGACTGGGTGCTGCCCACCGAGATCCCGGAGAAGGGCCGCATCCTGACGCAGCTCTCCCTCTGGTGGTTCGACCAGCTCGCCGACCTGGTCCCCAACCACGTCATCGGCACCGACCTGCCCGCCGGCGCCCCCGCCGACTGGGAGGGCCGCACGCTGGTCTGCAAGAGCCTCGACATGGTCCCCGTCGAGTGCGTGGCCCGCGGCTACCTCACCGGCTCCGGCCTCAAGGAGTACGTCCAGTCCCGCACGGTCTGCGGACTCGCCCTCCCCGAGGGCCTGGTGGACGGCTCCGAGCTGCCCGCCCCGATCTTCACCCCGGCCGCCAAGGCCGAGGTCGGCGACCACGACGAGAACGTCTCCTACGAGGAGGTCGCCCGCACCACCGGCGCCGAGACGGCGGCGCTGCTGCGCCAGACCACCCTCGCCGTGTACGGGCGCGCCCGCGACATCGCCCGCGAGCGCGGCATCATCCTGGCGGACACCAAGTTCGAGTTCGGCTTCGACAAGGACGGCACGCTCGTCGCCGCCGACGAGGTCCTCACCCCGGACTCCTCCCGCTTCTGGCCGGCCGACCAGTGGCAGCCGGGCCGCACGCAGGCGTCGTTCGACAAGCAGTACGTCCGCGACTGGCTGGCCTCCCCGGCCTCCGGCTGGGACTCCAAGGGCGAGCTCCCGCCGCCGGCCCTCCCGCAGGAGGTCGTGGCGCAGACCCGCGCCAAGTACGTCGAGGCCTACGAGCGCCTCACCGGCCAGACCTGGAGCTGAAACGACGAAGGCCCCGATCGGTGATCGGGGCCTTCGCCAGCTGAGCGGACAACGCGACTCGAACGCGCGACATCCACCTTGGCAAGGTGGTGCTCTACCAACTGAGCTATGTCCGCCTGTGCGCCGTAGCGCGAGACCTACTATACCCAACCCCGCTGCCGTGCGAGACGCACTGCCGTGTGCCGGTTCTCCGCGCCGAGCTTCGTCGCCGCCGAGGACAGGTAGTTGCGCACGGTCCCCTGTGACAGCGAGGCCCGCTCCGCGATCTCCGCGATCGGCGCCCCGTCCGCCGCGAGTTCCAGCACCTCCGCCTCGCGCGCGGTCAGCGGTGAGTCGCCCGCGCTGATCGCGTCGGCCGCCAACTCGGGGTCCACGTAGCGCCCTCCGGCGTGCACGGTGCGGATCAGCTCGGCCAGCCGCTGCGCCGAGACCGTCTTCGGCGCGAAGGCCCGCACCCCCGCCGCGAGCGCCCGCTTCAGGTGCCCGGGACGCCCGTGACTGGTCACGATCATGGTCTTGCAGTCGGGCAGTTCGGCCCGCAGCGATGTGGCCACGCTCACACCGTCCGCGCCCGGCATCTGGAGGTCCAGCACCGCCACGTCCGGGCGGTGCGCCCGCGCCATGGCGAGGGCCTCCGGCCCGGAGGCCGCCTCGGCCACGACGACGAGGTCGTCCTCCAGGCCCAGCAGCGCGGCCAGCGCGCCCCGGATCAGGTGTTCGTCGTCGGCCAGAAGTACGCGTACGGGGCTCACGCCCGCACCTCCACTCGTCGTGTGTCCAGGGGAACCTCGGCCCGCAGCCGGTACCGGCCGCCGTCGGCCGGCCCGGCCAGCAGGGTCCCGTCCACGGCCGCGAGCCGCTCCCGCAGCCCGGCGAGCCCGGATCCGGGCATTCCGGCGGGTGTCTCGGGCACCCCGTCGTTCTCCACCAGCAGCGTCACCGTGCCCGAGTCCGCCGGGGCGGTGAGCCGGATCAGGCAGCTGCGCGCGTCCCCGTGCCGCAGGACGTTCGTCGTCGCCTCCCGGACCACCCAGCCCAGGGCCGACTGCACCTCGCCCGGCAGCTGCCGCCCGTCCGCCGCGTACTCGACCCGGCAGTCCATCCCGGCCGCGCTCAGCACCCCGCGCGCGCCCTCCAGCTCCACCGAGAGGTCCGCCTCCCGGTAGCCGCGCACGACGTCGCGCACCTCCCGCTGCGACTCGCGCGCGATCCGCTGGACCTCGATCATCTGGTCCACGGCCTCGGGGCGTTCGCGCCGGGCCAGCTGTACCGCCAGCTCGCTCTTGAGGGCGATCACCGCCAGGTTGCGGCCCATCACGTCGTGCAGGTCCCGCCCGAACCGCAGCCGCTCCTCGGCGACCGCCAACTGCGCCTGGACTTCCCGGGCGTGGTCGAGTTCGTAGACGGTGCGCAGCAGCCAGCCGGAGAACCCGCAGGTGAAGGCGAGGAAGACGCTCGCCACCAGGACGGCGACGAAGTACCCGATGATCTCGTTCAGCGGCAGGCCCAGTGCGGCGACGGTCGCCGAGGTGGCGACCGCGGCGACCAGGGGGACGTACTTCATGTGCTGGACCTTCTCCATGGCGAGGACGAGGGACCCGCAGCCGAAGCAGGTCACCCCCACCACCAGGCCGGGGGCCACGGATTCGTCGAGGCTGCCGAAGCGGCGCAGGAAGAGGAAGAGCAGCACGGCCGCGGCAGTGGCGGCCGTGGTCACCACCGAGAGCCGGACCGGGCGTTCGCGGCGGCCGCACACGGCGTCGAGGGCGCGGGAGGAGAGGAAGCCGACGAGGACCGAGTGGGCGACGACCAGGCCGAAGCCGGCGAAGGCCAGCGACCGCGGGGTGTCGTTCTCGGCGTCGTTCACGGTGCCGAGGAGGGCGACCAGCCCGAAGGACACGATCTCGACGAGCACGAACAGGTGGAAGGACCAGCGTGTGTACAGCTCGATCTTCCCCGCGCTGCTGCGCTTCTTCCACCACCCGGTCAGCTTCGACACGTTCCGTCCCCCCGGTCCTTCGCTCTGGTCAGCGCCGCGGTTCCCAGCGGAACCACCGCTGGACAGCAAACACCGTGACGATCATCCAGGCCAGCGTGTTGAGCGCGGCCCCCAGCAGGTCGTACCCCGACGTCCCGCCGCTCCACCCGGCCCGGACGAGGGTCATCACCCCGCTGAGCGGCAGGAGTTCGCACACGGAGGCCACCACGTCGGGCATCGCGTCCGTCGGCGCGAACACGCCCGAGCCGATCATCGTCGCCAGGAACAGCGGCAGCGTGGTCAGTCCCGCGGTCTCCACGTTGCGGGTGAACGCGCTGGTGAGCGCGGCCAGTCCGGCGAGCAGCGGCATCGCGGCGAGCACGCCGGCCACGACCAGCGCCGGGTTGTCGGGCATCGGCGCGTCCAGCACCGCGCCGCCGGCCACGGTGAGCACGGTGATCTGCGCGAGCGCGATGGCGGTGGCGGGCAGCGCGCTCCCGGCGAGGATCTCCAGGTCGCCGGCCTCGCCGGTGCGCAGCCGCTTCAGTACGAGTTCCTCGCGGCGGGCGACGTACGCGGAGACCAGGTTCATGTAGACGACGAGCAGCAGCACCATCCCGATGCCGCCGGTGAGGGTGGCCTCGGCGACGGCGGCAGCGGTGTCCCCGCTGACGGAGGAGCGCAGGACGAACACCATCAGGGCGGGCACCAGCACGGCCACGCTCAGCGCGGCCCGGTTGCGCAGCAGCAGGGTCAGCTCGGAGCGGCCGAGTGCCGCGATCCGGCCGGCGTTCAGGGTCATGGTGTTCATCGGGTCCCCGCCATCGTGTCGTCGTGGGCAAGAGCGCCGGTGCCCGCGTGGCGCCGGTTCCGGGCGATCTCCAGGAAGGCCTCCTCCAGGGAGGCGTGGCGGGCGTCGAGCCCGGCCAGTGCCACCCCGGCCGCGTCGGCCCAGCGCAGGAGCGCGCCCAGGTCGTGCTGGAGCCGGTCGGTGCGGATCTCGACCCGCTGCCCGTCGGCCGCCGCGCGCAGCTCCAGCGGGATCCGGGCGGCCGTGACGCCGGCGGGCAGGGTGAAGCGGATCCGGGACGGCTGGGTGGCCGTCACCTCGTCGGGGGTGCCGGACAGGACCAGTTCCCCCTCGTGCAGGATCGCGAGGCGGTCGGCGAGCTGCTCGGCCTCCTCCAGGTAGTGCGTGGTCAGCAGCACCGTGGTGCCCTGCGCGCGCAGTTCCCGTACGAGGGCCCAGGTGTCCTGGCGGCCCTCGGGGTCCATTCCGGTGGTCGGCTCGTCGAGGAAGAGCACCTCGGGCCGGCCCAGCAGGGCGAGCGCGAGGTCGAGCCGCCGCCGCTCGCCGCCGGACAGCTGCTTGACGCGTACGGACGCCCGCGCGGCCAGTCCGACCAGCTCCAGGACCTCCGCCGCGGGGCGGGCACCGGTGGTGACCCCGCTCCACATGCGGACGGTCTCGGTCACCGACAGGTCCGAGGGGAAGCCGCCCTCCTGGAGCATGACCCCGGTCCGCGGGCGGACCTCGGCGCGCCGGGTGTGGGGGTCGAGGCCGAAGACGCGGACCCGGCCGCCGGTCGGGGCGGCGAGCCCTTCCAGCAGCTCGACCGTGGAGGTCTTGCCGGCGCCGTTGGTGCCGAGCAGGGCGAAGACCTCGCCGCGCGCCACGGAGAAGGTGACGCCCCGCACGGCTTCGAAGCCCCCGGCGTAGCCGCGGCGCAGTTCCTCTGCCTGGATCACTGTGTCGGTGGTCATGGCTCAAGCCTCGCGGCGGCCCGGCGGGCGGAGCAGTGCGTGCTGTCACCGCCCGCGATGACATTTGTCATCGGATGTGGGCCGCGTCACAAAGGCGAAAGAGGCGGAGGAAATGACGAAGGCCCCGATCGGAATCCGATCGGGGCCTTCGTTCACTGAGCGGACGACGCGACTCGAACGCGCGACATCCACCTTGGCAAGGTGGTGCTCTACCAACTGAGCTACGTCCGCATGCTGCTACGACCGAGGTCGTTGCGATGCGAGCACTACTCTACCTGATCCACAACCGTGGCCGGTAAAGCGGTGCAGAGCGGGTGACAGGGATTGCACACTGCGCCTCCCCCCTGGAAGGGGGGTGTTCTGCTACTGAACTACACCCGCACGACTTCGGGGTTCTTGCCTTTCGGCCTGGCCCCTCGGCGTGATCCACACACTAGCCGATCGGAGGGGGTGCATGGCAAATCCGGGTCGGCGGACCACCGGGCGGACGGCCGCCCGATGGTCACCGGGCGGCCACCGGCCCGTCAGTGGGCGGCTTCGTACGCGCTGTAGACGGTCTTGGGGATGCGGCCCCGCGGCGGCACGTCGTGCCCGTGCGAGCGCGCCCAGGCCCGCACGACCGCCGGGTCGGGTGCGATCGACGTCGTCTTGAACGTCTTCCCGGAGCGCGACCGGCGGCGGCCGGCGGCCACGAAGGGGGCCAGGCTCTTCCGCAGTTTCTTTGCGTTGGCCGCATTGAGGTCGATCTCGTACGACTTACCGTCCAGGGCGAACGTGACCGTTTCCGCCGCTTCTCCGCCATCGATGTCGTCGGAGATCGTGACTACTACGCGCTGCGCCACGGATATCGGTCCCTTCGTGCGCCGTCGCCGCCCGCTGACGTGCGGTGATGTCGCCTGTGTGGATGTTTCGGTGGAATACGTCAAACCGTTGGAATCCCGGCTGTTTCCTTTGTACCGCGATTCCCATTGAATTGCGAAGCCCAGTTAATTATCCCCGCGTGTCCCGTCGCAATCCCGAGGGCGTGGTTTTCCGGTGGATTTTGCGAAGCGTTGGTGAAGCCGAAACGGCGGCGGGTTCGGAGCCGGGAGATATCTACCCGCGTAGAAATTTCGGACGGGTACGCTGAGGGAACCGCCTTCGCACCAACCACCTCATCGGGAGTGCCAGTGGCACGCGTCGTAGTCGACGTCATGCTCAAGCCGGAGATCCTCGACCCCCAGGGCCAGGCGGTGCAGCGTGCACTGCCGCGCCTGGGCTTCGACGGGATCGCCGACGTCCGCCAGGGGAAGCGTTTCGAACTGGAGGTGGAGGGACCGGTCGACCAGGCCGCCCTCGACCGCATCCACAAGATGGCCGAAACGTTCCTCGCCAACACCGTCATCGAAGACTTCACCGTGAAGGTCGAGGCCTGACGGTGACCACACGCATCGGAGTCGTCACGTTCCCCGGAACGCTCGACGACCGTGACTCGCTGCGCGCCGTCCGCCTCGCGGGGGCCGAGCCCGTCTCGCTCTGGCACCGCGACAAGGACCTGCACCAGGTCGACGCGGTCGTCCTCGCGGGCGGCTTCTCCTACGGGGACTACCTGCGCGCCGGAGCCATCTCCCGGTTCTCGCCGGTGATGGAGACCATCATCGAGCAGGCCAAGGCCGGCATGCCCGTCCTCGGCATCTGCAACGGCTTCCAGGTCCTCACCGAGGCCCACCTGCTGCCGGGGGCGATGCTCCGCAACAACCACCTCCACTTCATCTGCCGCGACCAGAAGCTGCGGGTGGAGAACGCGGACACCGCGTGGACCGGCGACTACACCGCCGGCCAGGAGATCTCCGTGCCGCTCAAGAACATGGACGGCCGGTACGTCGCCGACGAGCGCACGCTCGACGAACTGGAGGCCGAAGGCCGAGTGGCCTTCCGGTACCTCGACGTGAACCCCAACGGCTCGCTGCGCGACATCGCCGGCATCACCAACGCCGCGGGCAACGTCGTCGGCCTCATGCCGCACCCCGAGCACGCGGTCGAGCCGCTGATCGGGACCGGCCGCACCGACGGCCTCCCGTTCTTCACGTCGGTCCTGAAGAAGCTGGTCAGCGCATGAGCCTCGACACCGTAAAGAACGCCACCGAGACCCCGGACGCCTCCCAGCCCTGGAAGGAACTCGGCCTCAAGGAGGACGAGTACGCCCGGATCCGCGAGATCCTCGGCCGCCGTCCCACCGGCGCCGAGCTGGCCATGTACTCGGTCATGTGGTCCGAGCACTGCTCGTACAAGAGCAGCAAGGTCCACCTGCGCCAGTTCGGCGAGAAGGTCCCCGAGAACGACGCCATGCTCGTCGGCATCGGCGAGAACGCCGGCGTCGTCGACGTCGGCCAGGGCTACGCGGTCACCTTCAAGGTCGAGTCGCACAACCACCCCTCGTACATCGAGCCCTACCAGGGCGCGGCCACCGGCATCGGCGGCATCGTCCGCGACATCCTGGCCATGGGCGCCCGCCCGGTCGCGGTCGTGGACCCGCTGCGCTTCGGCGCGGCCGACCACCCCGACACCAAGCGCGTCCTGCCGGGCGTCGTCGCCGGCATCGGCGGCTACGGCAACTGCCTGGGCCTGCCGAACATCGGCGGCGAGGTCGTCTTCGACGAGTGCTACCAGGGCAACCCGCTGGTCAACGCCGGCTGCATCGGCGTGATGAAGCACGAGGACATCCACCTCGCCAAGGCCTCCGGCCCCGGCAACAAGGTCATCCTCTACGGCGCCCGCACGGGCGGCGACGGCATCGGCGGCGTCTCGGTCCTCGCGTCCGAGACCTTCGACGACACCAAGCCCACCAAGCGCCCCGCGGTGCAGGTCGGCGACCCCTTCCAGGAGAAGCTCCTCATCGAGTGCACCCTGGAGATCTTCAAGGAGAAGCTGGTCGCCGGCATCCAGGACCTCGGCGGCGCCGGGCTCTCCTGCGCCACCTCCGAGCTGGCCTCCGCCGGCTCCGGCGGCATGCGCGTCGAGCTGGACACCGTGCCGCTGCGCGACGCGACGCTCTCGCCCGAGGAGATCCTCATGAGCGAGTCGCAGGAGCGCATGTGCGCGATCGTCGAGCCGCAGCACGTCGACCGCTTCATGGAGATCTGCGAGAAGTGGGACGTCATCGCCACCGTCATCGGTGAGGTGACCGACGGCGAGCGCCTGGAGATCTTCTGGCACGGCGAGCAGATCGTGGACGTGCCCCCGGGCACCGTCGCCCACGAGGGCCCGGTCTACAACCGCCCGTACGCCCGTCCCTCCTGGCAGGACGCCCTCCAGGCCGACGACGCGGCCAAGCTGCCCCGCCCGGGGACCTCCGAGGAGCTCCGCGCGCAGGTCCTGGCCCTGGTCTCCTCCCCGAACCAGGCCTCCAAGTCCTGGGTCACCGACCAGTACGACCGCTTCGTGCAGGGCAACACCGTGCTGTCGCAGCCCGAGGACGCGGGCATGATCCGCATCGACGAGGAGTCCAACCTCGGCGTCGCGATGGCCACCGACGGCAACGGCCGCTACGCCAAGCTCGACCCGTACACGGGCGCGCAGCTGGCGCTGGCGGAGTCCTACCGCAACGTGGCCGCGACCGGCGCCAAGCCGCTCGCGATCTCCGACTGCCTGAACTTCGGCTCCCCCGAGGACCCGGACGTCATGTGGCAGTTCGCGGAGGCCTGCCGCGGTCTCGCGGACGGCTGCCTGGAGCTGGGCACCCCGGTGACCGGCGGCAACGTCTCCCTCTACAACCAGACGGGCGACGTCGCGATCCACCCGACCCCGGTCGTCGCGGTCCTCGGCGTCATCGACGACGTCAACCGCCGTACGCCGATGGCGTTCGCGGAGGCCGGCCAGCTGCTCTACCTGCTGGGCGACACGGCCGAGGAGTTCGGCGGCTCGGCCTGGTCCCAGGTCGTCCACGACCACCTCGGCGGCCTGCCGCCCAAGGTGGACCTGGGCCGCGAGAAGCTGCTCGCCGAGATCCTGATCTCCGCCTCGCGCGACGGCATGATCGACGCCGCGCACGACCTGTCGGACGGCGGCGTCGTCCAGGCGCTCACCGAGTCCTGCCTCAAGGGCGGCAACGGTGCGCGCGTGGTCGTCCCGGAGGGCCTGGACGCGTTCACCTTCCTGTTCTCCGAGTCCGCGGGCCGCGCCATCGTGGCCGTCCCGCGCAGCGAGGAGCTCCGCTTCACCGACATGTGCGGTGCGCGGGGCCTGCCGGCCGCCCGCTTCGGCGTGGTCGACGGCGACGCGATCGAGGTCCAGGGCGAGTTCACCCTCCCCCTGGCCGAGCTCCGCGAGGCCCACGAGGCGACGATCCCGGGCCTGCTGGCCTGATCGTCCCGGCGCCCTGTGCCGACGGCCCCCGCCCGGAACCTTCCGGGCGGGGGCCGTCGGCAGTCAGCGCGGCCCGCATCCCGGACGGCCGCACCGGCCCGCCCCCCGGCTCCCCGAGTAGGGTCGGGCCATGCCGCCCGCCAAGAAGAAGCCGCGCACCTACGACCAGGCGAAGATCCGCGCCGCGGTCACCGCCCAGTTCGGACATGTGGCCCGGGCCGTCGGGGAGTTGACCCCGGAGCAGCTCGCGCGGCCCAGCGGGCTCGGGGAGTGGAGCGTGGCCGAGCTGGCCGCGCACGTCGCGTGGATCGCCGACTCGCTGGCCGGCGGGCTCGCCCGGCCGCCCGCCGCCGTCGCCGAGCTGACCGCCGTCGAGTGGCCCTTCGCCACCGCCTCCCTCGCCGGGAAGATCTCCGAGGCCGCCCGGGAGACCCTGACCGGCGCCCCGCTCCCCGAGCTGTACGAGCAGGCCGGCGCCCGCCTCGCCGCGGCGCTGGAGGCCAACCCGGGCAGCCGGGTGCTGGACCTGTGGATCGGGGACATGACCCTGGCCGACTTCCTGGTCACCCGCACCGTCGAGCTGGTGGTCCACACCGACGACCTGAACCGTGCCGCCGGCCTCGCCGTCCCCGTCGACCGGCAGGCCCTCGCGGCCTGTACGCGCCTCCTCGCCGACGCCCTCGCGCTCAAGGCCCCCGGCGGTTCCGTCGAGGTGCGGGTGCCGCCCTTCGCGGTGGTCCAGTGCGTCGAGGGCCCCCGCCACACCCGCGGCACCCCGCCGAACGTGGTGGAGACCGACCCGCTGACCTGGATCCGGCTCGCGACGGGCCGTACCGGCTGGGCCGCGGAACTGGACGCCGCCCGGATCAGCGCCAGCGGCGAGCGCGCCGACCTGTCCGGGCTGCTGCCCCTGATGAGCTGAGCGGGACGGAACCGGCCGGGCACCGCTGCCGTCCCAGGGGCATGCGTACCCTCAGGCTCCTCACGACCGGCGCCCTGGCCCTCGTACTGGCCCTGACCGCGTGCAGCGCGGACGGGCAGGACGGCGCCGACGCCGCCCCGACCGCGCAGAGCACCGCCACGCCGCCCGTCCCGGACGCCCCGCTCACCGTGACCTCCTGGACCGTGCGCTCCGTCGCCGGGACCGCCGCCCCCGGCGACCGGGAGGCCCGCTTCACCCTCACCCCCGGGGGCGAGGCGGGCGGCACCCTCGGCTGCAACCGCTTCAGCGCCCCCGTCACCGTCGACGGCGCCACCGTGACCTTCGGCCCGGTGACCAGCACCCGGATGGCGTGCGAGGGCGCGGCCGGGGAGGTGGAGCGGGCCCTGACCACCCTCTTCGGCGCCGGGCCCCTGACCTGGAAGGTCCAGGGCCGGACCCTCACCCTCACCGCCCCCGACGGCAGCACCGCCACCGCCGAGGCCGCTTCCGCCGCGGAGTGAGGGGGTCAGGCCGGGTAGGGCAGCAGGCCCTTGTCGACCGCCTCCCACGCCCCCCGCAGCTCCGCCAGCCTGGCCGGCTCGACGGCCGCCTTGTCGGCCTGCTCCCGCAGGTCACCGGCCAGGTTGAACAGCTGGTCGCGCCCCGCCTTGCCGCGGTAGTACTTCCAGTCGCCCCGGCGCAGCGCCCGCTCGCCGCGCACCCGCCAGAACAGGTCCCGCTCGGCGGGCTTCTCGCCGCGCAGCAGGTACCCGGCCAGGCTCACCCCGTCGAGCGGGTACGCCCGGTGCGGCCGGGTGCCGGCCACCTCCAGCAGGGTCGCGGTCCAGTCGGGGCTGAACACGGGCACCCGGCTGACCTGGCCGCCGTCCAGCCGGGCGGGCCACCGGAGGATGTTCGGCACCCGGATCCCGCCCTCCTGGAGCGAGGCCTTGTTGCCGGACAGCGGCCAGTTGTAGGAGAAGCGCTCGCCGCCGTTGTCGCTGGAGAAGACGACCAGGGTGTTCTCCTCCTGGCCGGAGCGCTTCAGCGCCTTCAGCACCTCGCCGACCGACCGGTCGAGGTCCTCGACCATCTGCTTGTACTTCTCGACCGAACCGCCGTCCTGGTGCCACAGCGCCCGCGCGTCGCCCGCCTTGATCCGACGGACGATCTCGGCGCTCTCGGCGGTGTCCCCGTCGGCGATCCACGGCCAGTGCGGGGTGGTGAAGTTCAGGTTCAGCAGCCACGGCTTTCCGCCGTGGTCGCGCGAGACGTACTCGCTCGCCCGCTCCGTGATGATCCGCGTGTAGTAGCGCAGGTCCTTGTACTCGGCGTCGCCCTCGTAGAGGTCGTACTCGCCGCCCAGGCCCAGCTTGGAGTAGTACTCCAGGGCCCCGCCGAAGTTCCCGAAGAAGGTGTCCCAGCCGGACTTCGTCGGGCTGTAGTCGGGCAGGTAGCCGGCGTGCCACTTGCCGATCAGCGCGGTGGCGTAGCCGGCCTCCTTCAGCAGCGAGGCCAGCGTCGGGTGCGTCGGGTCCAGGCCCGCCGACTTGTCGGCGATGGGCTCCGCCAGACCGCCCTTGGTACGGGCCGGGTAGCGCCCGGTGTACAGGCTGAACCGGGTCGGGGAGCAGGTCGCGGAGCCGGAGTAGGCGTCGGTGAAGCGGACCCCCTGGCGGGCGAGGCGGTCCAGGTTCGGGGTCTTGATGTGCGGGGAGCCGTACGAGGAGAGGTCGGCCCAGCCGAGGTCGTCCCCGAGGATGAACAGGATGTTCGGGCGGCGGGACTGCCGGCCCCGCGCGGCCCGGAACTCGCGCTCCTCCGGGCCCGCCTCACGGGCGTCGGCGGCCTGCGCCGGAGCGGCGCCGAGCCCCACGGCGGCGGTGGCCGCGGTCGCTCCGACGGCACCTCCGAAGGCGCGGCGGGACAGCTTGCTGTTGTACGAAGACACGGGAACTCCAAGGCGCGGCCCGGCCGCCCCTGCCCCGGGCGGGCGCGGGACGGCGCGCGGCACGGCAGGGCGGGGCTGGGCGAGCGAAATCAGGAAGAATCAGAAAGAGTTGTGACTACGCAGAACAGCGACAGATGGCGCTCGCGACACGGACCAGGTCTACGTGGCGGCGCTCGACGAGGGTGACGGAACGGTCACCGAGAGGCTGCATGGTGCGAGAGCCTGTACGAATTCCCTCGTAGCTGTCAACAAAGTGATCGGAATACGAGACGGGGCCGCCCCGTCACCCTCTGTGCTGTGAGATTTCCCGGCCGTCCCCAATTCGGACCAGTGGTCGATCTCGCCTACACTCGGTGGCGTGCCTCGTGGTGATGGACGACTCAACCACGACCTGCTCCCCGGTGAGAAGGGCCCCCAGGACGCTTGCGGCGTCTTCGGTGTCTGGGCTCCGGGTGAAGAGGTCGCCAAGCTCACCTACTTCGGACTGTATGCACTGCAGCACCGCGGACAAGAGTCCGCGGGAATCGCTGTGAGCAACGGTTCCCAGATCCTCGTCTTCAAGGACATGGGCCTCGTTTCCCAGGTCTTCGACGAAACCTCCCTCGGATCCCTCCAAGGTCATATCGCGGTCGGTCACGCCCGCTACTCGACCACCGGAGCCTCCGTCTGGGAGAACGCTCAGCCCACCTTCAGGGCGACCGCCCACGGCTCGATCGCCCTGGGTCACAACGGCAACCTGGTGAACACCGCCGAGCTCGCCGAGATGGTCGCCGACCTCCCCCGTCAGGACGGCCGCGCCACGCAGGTGGCCGCCACCAACGACACCGACCTGGTCACCGCCCTCCTCGCCGGACAGACCGACGACGACGGCAAGCCCCTGACCATCGAGGAGTCGGCCGCCAAGGTCCTCCCCCAGGTCAAGGGCGCCTTCTCCCTGGTCTTCATGGACGAGGGAACCCTCTACACCGCCCGTGACCCGCAGGGCATCCGCCCGCTGGTCCTCGGCCGCCTGGAGCGCGGCTGGGTGGTCGCGAGCGAGACCGCCGCCCTCGACATCTGCGGCGCCAGCTTCGTCCGCGAGGTCGAGCCGGGCGAGCTCATCGCGATCGACGAGAACGGCCTGCGCACCTCGCGCTTCGCAGAAGCGAAGCCCAAGGGCTGTGTGTTCGAGTACGTCTACCTGGCGCGCCCGGACACCGACATCGCCGGCCGCAACGTCTACCTCTCGCGCGTCGAGATGGGCCGGCGCCTCGCCAAGGAGGCCCCGGTCGAGGCCGACCTGGTGATAGCGACGCCGGAGTCCGGCACGCCCGCCGCCGTCGGCTACGCCGAGGCCAGCGGGATCCCGTACGGCTCCGGCCTGGTCAAGAACGCCTACGTCGGCCGGACCTTCATCCAGCCCTCGCAGACGATCCGCCAGCTCGGCATCCGCCTCAAGCTCAACCCGCTCAAGGAAGTCATCCGGGGCAAGCGCCTCGTCGTCGTCGACGACTCGATCGTCCGCGGCAACACCCAGCGCGCCCTCGTGAAGATGCTCCGCGAGGCCGGTGCGGCCGAGGTCCACATCCGGATCTCCTCCCCGCCGGTGAAGTGGCCGTGCTTCTTCGGCATCGACTTCGCCACCCGGGCCGAGCTGATCGCCAACGGCATGACGGTCGACGAGATCGCCACGTCGCTCGGCGCGGACTCGCTCTCGTACATCTCGCTCGACTCGATGATCGAGGCGACCACCATCCAGAAGCCCAACCTCTGCCGCGCCTGCTTCGACGGCGAGTACCCCATGGAGCTGCCCGACCCGCAGCTCCTGGGCAAGCAGCTCCTGGAGAACGAGCTCGCGGGCGGCACCGACGCCGCCGACGCGCTCCGCCGCCCGTAGGCCCGTGGGCCGGCCCTCCCCGGGCCGGCCCGGCTCCACCTGCGCCGAGCCCTGTCTTTGAGGCTTCTCCCGGGGCCCGGCACCACACGCAGCAACGACACGAAAGCTCTCGCCTGTCATGACAGAGAAGACCACCGGTGCCAGCTACGCAGCCGCCGGCGTCGACATCGAAGCGGGCGACCGCGCCGTCGAGCTGATGAAGGAGTGGGTGAAGAAGACGCAGCGCCCCGAGGTCCTCGGCGGCCTCGGCGGATTCGCCGGCCTCTTCGACGCCTCCGCCCTCAAGCGCTACGAGCGCCCCCTGCTGGCCTCGGCCACCGACGGCGTGGGCACCAAGGTCGACATCGCCCGCCAGCTGGGCGTGTACGACACCATCGGGCACGACCTGGTCGCCATGGTCATGGACGACATCGTCGTCTGCGGTGCCGAGCCGCTCTTCATGACGGACTACATCTGCGTCGGCAAGGTGCACCCCGAGCGTGTCGCCGCCATCGTCAAGGGCATCGCCGAAGGCTGCGTCCTCGCCGGCTGCGCCCTCGTCGGCGGCGAGACCGCCGAGCACCCGGGCCTGCTCGGACCGGACGACTTCGACGTCGCGGGCGCCGGCACCGGCGTGGTCGAGTACGACCGGCTCCTCGGCGCCGATCGCATCCGTACGGGGGACGCCGTCATCGCGATGGCTTCGTCCGGCCTTCACTCGAACGGGTACTCGCTCGTCCGGCACGTCCTCTTCGACCGGGCCGGGATGTCCCTGGACCAGCACGTCGACGAGCTCGGCCGCACCCTCGGCGAGGAGCTGCTGGAGCCGACCAAGATCTACTCGCTGGACTGCCTGGCCCTCACCCGGACGGCCGAGGTCCACGCGTACTCGCACATCACGGGAGGCGGCCTCGCGGCGAACCTGGCCCGGGTCATCCCGGACCACCTGCACGCCACCGTCGACCGCTCCACCTGGGCGCCCGGCGCGATCTTCGACCTGGTCGGCAAGGCCGGCAGCGTCGAGCAGCTGGAGCTGGAGAAGACCCTGAACATGGGCGTCGGCATGATGGCCGTGGTCCCGCAGGAGTCGGTGGACGTGGCCCTGACCACCCTCGCCGACCGGGGCGTCGAGGCCTGGGTCGCCGGGGAGATCCTCGACCGGGGCGACCACGCCGAAGGCGCGACCCTGACCGGGAGCTACGCGGTCTGAGCAGCACTGAAACCCGGTCCGGGGCAATGCCCTGGACCGGGTTTCGGCACAAGTGGAACAAGTTCAGTCAGCCTGCGGGTCCGCACGCCGTGAACAGAGGATCGGTGCGTCAAGCCCCGCGACGGTGCGCCGAGGGACCGGACTGCTCGTCCTCGTCCTCGTCGTCATCGTCGTACAGATCCGCGTACTTCGCGTACGGGTCGTCGTCGTCCTGATCGTCATCGACTTCGACCGGCGCGCTGATAGGCAGCGGCTCTGTCGGCGATGCGCCCAGCTCATTGGCCAGACGCGAGAGGTCAGTCCCGCCGCTGTTGTACTTCAGCTGGCGGGCGACCTTTGTCTGCTTGGCCTTGGCCCGGCCGCGCCCCATGGCTCGACCCCCTCGGTGACGGGGCTCGACGGCCCCAGAGTCTGACACGCGTTCATGGTTCGGATCGGGCTCTCCGTGGAGAGACCGTCCGTAGGGGTTTAACGGTACCTGCTTCCGCGGCCATACGGTACGCCGCCCGCATGACGTGCCTCTCCACAGAACCAGCGGGACACCCCGTACTCGCTGGTCAGCTGCGATTTTAACGCTTTCCTGGCCGCCGACCCGCCGAAGCGCAGTGAGTTCCGTCTCGCCGCGCTCCGGCGGGTCCCGGAGGGGCTACGCCTTGCGTGCCGCGGCGCGCTCCGCGAGGGCTTCGGACATCCGCTGCTCGGCGATCCGGTCGGCCGCGGCGGCAGGCGGGATGCCATCGGTCTTCGCACGTGCGAATATGGCCAGCGTGGTGTCGAAGATCTTCGAGGCCTTCGCCTTGCACCGGTCGAAGTCGAAGCCGTGCAGCTCGTCGGCGACCTGGATGACCCCGCCCGCGTTGACCACGTAGTCGGGGGCGTAGAGGATCCCGCGGTCCGCGAGGTCCTTCTCCACGCCGGGGTGCGCGAGCTGGTTGTTCGCCGCGCCGCAGACGACCGTGGCGGTCAGGACCGGCACGGAGTGGTCGTTCAGGGCGCCGCCGAGCGCGCAGGGGGCGTAGATGTCCAGGCCCTCCACGCGGATCAGGGCCTCGGTGTCGGCGACGGCGCTGACCTTCCCGCCGGGGTGCTTGTCGAGGATCTCGCGGACCGACTCCTCGCGGACGTCCGTGATCACGACCTCGGCGCCGTCCTCCAGCAGGTGCTCCACCAGGTGGCGGCCGACCTTGCCGACACCCGCGACACCGACCTTGCGGCCGCGCAGCGTCGGGTCGCCCCACAGGTGCTGGGCGCTGGCGCGCATGCCCTGGAAGACGCCGTAGGCGGTCAGCACGGAGGAGTCGCCGGCGCCGCCGTTCTCGGGGGAGCGGCCGGTGGCCCAGCGGGTCTCGCGGGCGACGACGTCCATGTCCGCGACGTACGTGCCGACGTCGCAGGCGGTGACGTAGCGGCCGCCGAGCGACTCCACGAACCGGCCGTAGGCCAGCAGGAGTTCCTCGCTCTTGAGCGTGGAGGGGTCGCCGATGATCACGGCCTTGCCGCCGCCGAGGTCGAGACCGGCGAGGGCGTTCTTGTAGGACATGCCGCGCGAGAGGTTCAGCGCGTCGCGGACGGCTTCCTCGTCCGAGGCGTACGCGTGGAAGCGCGTGCCGCCGAGGGCGGGGCCCAGGGCGGTGGAGTGGATGGCGATGACGGCCTTGAGGCCCGTGGCTCGGTCCTGGCACAGCACGACTTGCTCGTGGCCGCCCTGCTCCGAACGGAACAGGGTGTGCAGGACGCCGTCGGTCATTTCGGTCACGGTGGTGACTCCCATGGAAGAGATGCGGCGGAAAGACGCCCGCCCTGCGGGTGGGGGAGGGCGCACTGGGAGCAGAGTAAGACCTGCGGCGCGCGGGGGTACCCCCTGTCCGGGGATCGGAACACTCCCGGGTTACCCGGCCCCGGAGGTGAGCCGGAGCGCCAAAAAGGGGAGGACCGGTGCGTGAGCGAATCCCCACGGCCCGCGCCGGCCGTCCCGTACGCCTCCTACCTGCGCGTGTACGAGCCCCTGACGGCCTTCGCGGAGCCCGAGCGCACGCACTGGGCCGCGTACGCCCGGCGCGGGACCGCCCCGACGGCCCAGGACGAACTGCGGCGCTCGCTCTCCGATTTGGTACGGGTCCCCGTGGTCGGGGTGCCGGTGCACGAGAGCGGGGACGCCTTCACGGCGGAGCGGGACGGGGTGCTGCTGGTGTGCCCCTGGCGGACCCGGCTGCGCGGCTGGCTGGCGCTGCAGGAGCTGGTCGCCGAATTCCCGCGGCCGGTGCTGGACGCGGCGCTGCCGCCGGCGCAGCGGCGCCGGGCCGCCGAGGCGTACGAGGCCTGGCGCGAGCGGAACCCGGACGGGCGGCCGTGGATCCGGACCGGGGTCTGGCAGGTCCCGCTGCGCTGGTTCGTGCTGGTGGGGGACGAGGAGCGGGAGTACCTGCCGGGCGAACGGCTGCGCTACCGGACGTCGATGGTGCAGGCCCGGCGGCGGCTCGCGCGGGCGCTGCGGACGCTGCGGGCGGAGGAGGGCCGGGGCTACGGGCCGCTGGCGGACGGGCTGGTGGAGGTCGGGAGCTGGCTGGAGGAGTTCCACCCGCGCTCGATGGTCGAACTGGACTACGGGGGGCTGTTGCACGCACTGCCGGCTGACGGCCTGGCGGGGGACCGGTCGGCCCGTGACCTGGCGGAGGGGCTCGCGGCCCTGCGGGCGGGCGACCAGGAGGGCGCCGCGCAGGTGTACGGGGAGCTCTCGGTGCGGTGGCGGGCGGTCCGGGAGAGGCTCTTTGCGAACTAGAGGGGCTTTGGGCCTTTCGGAACCGGGAGCCGGTGGGGATCATGTACGAATCCCGTTCGGTACCCGTTCGGACCCCTCGCGTATCGCCCGTATCGGTTGTCATCGGCCGATCAGTCGCAATCCGCAGATCAGGGGTTCGATCACCGCATTAGGGTCTTAGTTCCAGGACCTACGTCCCGATACGGGCCATTGGCCCAAGCGTGACGGAACGCACTATCCACACCCTTGCGCCCTTCCCCTACCCTCGTGCCAAAATAGGACAAGGAGTCCGGGGAGGGTTCCTTCCACCCAACTTTGGGCGGAATGCTCGGTATTGCACTCTATGGGGGGTCTGACGACTCCTGATCGCTCTGTGACTGATCGTCACAGTGGGGTGACTGTCCGTTATGGGGCGGTCCATCGGCTTCCGCCGCTGATGAACACCTCGGAGGGCAATTCCATCGGTTTGGCCGTCGAGGCTGGACGGATGGTGTAGTTGTAGTGCCGAGGACAAGCCGTTCGTCCTATAACCGACTCGGCCTGCGTATGTCCATTTCGGGCAACGCGGGCCAAGGTGCAGAATTTAGAGGAAAGAACCGAGATGGTTCGGTTCTCCCGAGGAGGCCGCTCATGACCGCTCGCACCCCTGATGCCGAGCCGCTGCTGACCCCGGCTGAGGTCGCCACCATGTTCCGCGTGGACCCGAAGACGGTCACCCGCTGGGCCAAGGCTGGCAAGCTCACGTCCATCCGCACCCTGGGTGGACACCGCCGTTACCGCGAGGCCGAGGTTCGCGCCCTGCTCGCGGGAATTCCGCAGCAGCGCAGCGAGGCCTGAGGTCCCGCAGCAACACCGCATTAACGGGTACGTGTCGGATCCCCCAATCCGATGAAACCCACATGGCTTCATCGGCTGGGCCTGCCCCAACAGGCTCACTGCCGTTCGATCGCGCTGGACTCCGCCGGGTCCAGCGCGATCTTTTTATGTCCGGGGGCATCCCCTGGGCGGCTCCGGGAGGGGTCCTGGATCCCGTCGTCCCCGGGCGCCGGCGGGGTGGGTGCCATTGCACATATTAAATCGAGCGCGCGTATGAGTCCGATAAGCGTGCGCATCTCAAAAACTCATGCGGTGACTCCCGTCACAGCTGATAACTCTTGTACATCCGGCAATGCCCCCCGTAAAGGGAAGTCCGGTACAGAGCGCCTCATGCGTATGGGGGATTTCTCCCCTCCGGGCGATGTGTCCCCCGGCCCGCTCAGGGGCCCCTGCAAGGCCTCCGGGCCGCGCCGGCGGCCCCGGGGGGCGGCGAGGGGGCGCAGGGGCCCCCAGGGGCCCCACAGGGGCGCCGCGCGCATCGGCGGATCACGGCGCGCAGGTCCGGCCGGACCCGCCGGCGACGCGCGCACGGCCCGGTACCCGGATACGCGTCAGGGCCCGCATCCCTTGAGGGATGCGGGCCCTGACGTTTCTGCGAACCTGACGGGACTTGAACCCGCGACCTCCACCTTGACAGGGTGGCGAGCTAACCAACTGCTCCACAGGTCCTCGATTTGCGGCCACTGGGCGGCTGCGAATCAGACTGTACAGCAGGTCAGGGGGTGCAGTCGAACCGGATCACGGCGCCGCCGCGTCCACCGCCTTCACGATCCGCTTGTCGGAGATCGGATACGCCGTCCCGAGGGCGTGCGCGAAGTAGCTGACCCGGAGTTCCTCGATCATCCAGCGGATCTCCGTGACCGCCTCCGGGACCGGCCGGCCCTTCGGCAGCTGCTCCAGCAGCCACAGGTACTCGTCCCGCATCTCGTGGACCTTCTCCATGCGCGTGGTGTCGCGCTGGGCGCCCGTCGGCATCTGCTGGAGCCGCCGGTCGGCCGCCACCAGGTAGCGCATCAGGTCCGGCAGCCGCTTCAGCCCGGTCAGGGTCACGAATCCGGCCGGCATCAGCGCTGCCAACTGCGCCTTCACGTCCGCGACGTTCGCCATCAGGGCCAGGCTGTTCGTGGCCTTCAGACGCCGCTCGCAGGCCTGCCAGGCCGCCAGGACCTGCTGCACCTGTCCGACCGTCCGCACCGTCGTGTCCACCAGGTCGGCCCGCACCCTGTCGTACAGCCGGCGGAAGCCGGCCTCGTCCCAGGCGGGACCGCCGTGGTCGGCGATCAGCCTGTCGGCGGCCGCCGTCGCGCAGTCGTCGAACAGCGCCTGGATGGAGCCGTGCGGATTGCGCGACAGCGCCAGCTTCTGCTGGTTGGACAGCTTGTCCGAGGCGAACTTCGCCGGGTTCACCGGGATGTTCAGCAGGATCAGGCGCCGAGTGCCGAGCCACATCGCCCGCTGCTGCTCGGCCTCCGTGTCGAAGAGCCGTACGGAGACGCTGGCCCCGTCGTCCACCAGCGCCGGGTACGCCTTCACCGGCTGGCCGGCCCGCCGGGTCTCGAAGACCTTCTCCAGCGTGCCGATCGTCCAGTCCGTCAGCCCGGTGCGCTCCAGGGACTCCCCGCCCGCCCGTTCGGCGGTGGCCGCCGCGGCCTTGGAGAGGGCCTGGCGGGCCTTCGGCTTCAGCTTCAGCCGCAGCGCCTCCAGGTCCTTGTCCTCGGCGAGGTTGCGGCGCCGCTCGTCGACGATCCGGAACGTGATCTTCAGGTGGTCCGGGATCCGGCCGAGGTCGAAGTCCTCCGCCGACACCGGCACGCCCACCATCCGGTGCAGCTCGCGCGCCAGCGTCACCGGAAGCGGCTCCTGCATCGGGTGCGCCGTCGCCAGGAAGCGCGTCGCGTAGTTCGGCGCCGGCACGTAGTGCCTGCGGATCGGCTTCGGCAGCGAACGGATCAGCTCCGTGACGACCTCCTCCCGCAGGCCCGGGATCTGCCAGTCGAAGCCCTCGTCCGTGACCTGGTTCAGCACCTGGAGGGGAACGTGCACGGTCACGCCGTCCGCGTCCGCGCCCGGCTCGAACTGGTACGTCACCCGGAACTTCAGCTGCCCCTGCCGCCAGGAGTCCGGATAGTCGGCCTTGGTGACCCCGGCCGCCTTCTCCGTCAGCAGCATCTCGCGCTCGAAGTCGAGGAGTTCGGGCTCCTCGCGCTTCTTGTGCTTCCACCAGGAGTCGAAGTGCGCCCCCGAGACCACGTGCTCCGGGATCCGCTGGTCGTAGAAGTCGAACAGGGTCTCGTCGTCCACGACGATGTCGCGGCGCCGCGCCCGGTTCTCCAGCTCCTCGACCTCGGTCAGCAGCCTGCGGTTGTCGGCGTAGAACTTGTGGTGGGTCCGCCAGTCGCCCTCGACCAGCGCGTTGCGGATGAACAGCTCCCGCGACACCTCCGGGTCGATCCGGCCGTAGTTGATCTTCCGCTGGGCGACGATCGGCACGCCGTACAGCGTGACCTTCTCGTACGCCATGACGGCCGCCTGGTCCTTCTCCCAGTGCGGCTCGCTGTACGTGCGCTTGATCAGGTGCTGGGCGAGCGGCTCCACCCACTCGGGCTCGACCTTGGCGTTCACCCGCGCCCACAGCCGCGAGGTCTCCACCAGTTCCGCCGACATCAGGAACTTCGGCTGCTTCTTGAACAGCGCCGACCCCGGGAACACCGCGAACTTCGCCGACCGCGCGCCCAGGTACTCGTTCTTGTCGGTGTCCTTCAGACCGATGTGCGACAGCAGGCCGGCCAGCAGCGAGATGTGGATGTTGGTCTCGGCGCCGTCCGCCTCGTTGACGTGGATCCCCATCGTCCGCGCCACCGAACGCAGCTGGGCGTAGATGTCCTGCCACTCCCGGATCCGCAGGAAGTTCAGGTACTCCTGCTTGCACATCCGGCGGAACGAGGACGAGCCGCGCTCCTTCTGCTGCTCGCGGACGTACCGCCACATGTTCAGGTACGAGAGGAAGTCGCTCGTCTCGTCCTTGAACCGGGCGTGGTTCTGGTCCGCCTGCGTCTGCTTGTCCGACGGCCGCTCGCGCGGGTCCTGGATGGACAGGGCCGCCGCGATGACCATGACCTCGCGGACGCAGTTGTTCTTGTCCGCCTCCACGACCATGCGGGCCAGCCGCGGGTCCACCGGCAGCTGCGAGAGCTGGCGGCCCATCGGCGTGAGCCGCTTGCGGTGGTCCTTCTCGGCCGGGTCCAGCGCGCCCAGCTCCTGGAGCAGCTGCACGCCGTCGCGGATGTTGCGGTGGTCCGGCGGGTCGATGAACGGGAACTTCTCGATCTCGCCCAGCCCGGCCGCGGTCATCTGCAGGATGACGGACGCCAGGTTCGTCCGCAGGATCTCGGCGTCCGTGAACTCCGGACGGCCGTTGAAGTCGTCCTCGGAGTACAGCCGGACGCAGATGCCGTCACTGGTACGGCCGCAGCGGCCCTTGCGCTGGTTGGCGCTGGCCTGGCTGATCCGCTCGATCGGCAGCCGCTGCACCTTCGTGCGGTGGCTGTAGCGGGAGATGCGGGCCGTACCCGGGTCGATCACGTACTTGATGCCGGGGACGGTCAGGGAGGTCTCGGCGACGTTCGTCGCGAGGACGATCCTGCGGCCGGTGTGCGGCTGGAACACCCGGTGCTGCTCGGCGTGCGACAGCCGCGCGTACAGCGGGAGCACCTCGGTGAAGCGGAGCTTCTTCTTGACCAGCGCGTCGGCGGTGTCGCGGATCTCCCGCTCACCGGAGAGGAAGACCAGGATGTCGCCCGGGCCCTCGCCCTGGAGCTCGTCGACGGCGTCGCAGATCGCGGTGATCTGGTCGCGGTCGCTCTCCTCGGAGTCCTCCTCCAGCAGCGGCCGGTACCGCACCTCGACCGGGTACGTCCGCCCGCTGACCTCGACGATCGGAGCGTCCCCGAAGTGCCGGGAGAAGCGCTCCGGGTCGATGGTCGCCGAGGTGATGACCACCTTCAGGTCGGGGCGCTTCGGCAGCAGCGTGGCCAGGTAGCCGAGCAGGAAGTCGATGTTCAGCGACCGCTCGTGCGCCTCGTCGATGATGATCGTGTCGTAGGCGCGCAGCTCGCGGTCCGTCTGGATCTCGGCGAGCAGGATGCCGTCCGTCATCAGCTTCACGAAGGTGGCGTCCTGGTCCACCTGGTCGGTGAAGCGGACCTTCCAGCCGACCGTCTGCCCGATCTCGGACCTCAGCTCCTCCGCGATGCGCTCCGCGACCGTGCGGGCGGCGATCCGCCGGGGCTGGGTGTGCCCGATCATGCCCCGGACGCCGCGCCCCAGCTCCATGCAGATCTTGGGGATCTGCGTGGTCTTGCCGGAGCCGGTCTCACCCGCGACGATCACGACCTGGTGGTCGCGTATCGCCTCGGCGATCTCGTCCTTCTTCTGGCTGACGGGCAGGTTCTCGGGATACGTGACCTCCGGCATGCGCGAGGCGCGGCCGGCCAGTCGCGCGGCGGCCTTCTCGGCCTCCGCGGCGATCTCGTCGAGCACGGCCTGCCTGGCCTCGGGCTTGCGGATGCGGCGGGCGCCCTCTAGGCGGCGGCCGAGGCGGTGCGCGTCACGGAGGGAGATCTCACCGAGAAGCGTCTGCAGGGCGGCGAAGGAAGTAGACATACCTGATCGAGGATCTCACCTGGGCCGGGCGGGTGGCGAACGCATTTGTGCCCCTCCCCGTACCATTTCGGGACGAGTCCCCCAGTTGTGCCAGTGAGAGGCCGCCCACCCTTGTCCTTCCGTCCCAGCCCGTGGACCCGCCGGGCTGCCGCCGGGCTGGTGCTGCTCCTGGGCCTCGCCCTTGCCCTGGCCGGGCCGGTACGGGGTCCCGTGGACCGGGGTCCGGATCCGGCGGCGGTGGCCGCCCCGGCCGGGGCGGCACGGCCGACCGCCGACCGGGGTCCGGGGCCGGGCCTGGGGGTGGCGGCATCCGGCGGGGAGCGGGGACCCTCGTGCGATCCCGGAGGGCACGGGCAGGGCCAGGGCGCCGGGGTGCTGCCCCGGAGCGGGGGCCAGGAGCACGCGCAGCTCGCGGCCGGGCGGTACGCGCCCGGGCAGGTCCGCCCGCACGCCCCGTCCCGCGCACGGGTGCACGTACGCGGGCCCGACCAGCGGGCGCCGAAGCCGGTGGAGCTGTCCGTGATGCGGGTGTAGGGGGGACCGCCGTCCCCCCTTTCACCCCACGCAGCCACGCAGTCCAGGAGCACACCCATGTCCCGCTCGTCCCGCAAGCCCCTGCTGATCTCCGCCGGGGTCGCCGTCGCCACCGTCGCCCTCGGGCTGGTGTCCTGGCAGGCCACCGCCCCCCAGGAGGAGCCGCGCCGCGACCCCGCCGCCGCGACCGCCACCCCCCGCACCGACCCCGCCGCCGAGCTCAAGGCGCTGGCCCGCCGCGAGCCCGGCGACAAGCTCGCCGTCGGCCGCGCCGACGCGCCCGTCGTCCTCATCGAGTACTCCGACTTCAAGTGCGGCTACTGCGGCAAGTTCGCCCGCGACACCGAACCCGAACTGGTGAAGCGGTACGTCGAGGACGGCACCCTGCGCATCGAGTGGCGCAACTTCCCGATCTTCGGCGCCGAGTCCGAGGCCGCCGCCAAGGCCGCCTGGGCCGCCGGGCAGCAGGACCGCTTCACCGCCTTCCACGCGGCTGCGTACGCCGAGGGCGCCAAGGCCAAGGGCTTCGGCGAGGACCGGCTCGTCGAGCTGGCCCGCGAGGCCGGCGTCCCCGACCTGGACCGCTTCAAGGCGGACCTGGCCGGCGAGCAGGCCGCGGCCGCCCTGCGCCGCGACCAGGAGGAGGGCTACCGCATCGGCGTCCAGTCCACCCCCTCCTTCCTCGTCAACGGACAGCCCATCGCCGGAGCCCAGCCCCTGGACGCCTTCACCGCGGCCATCGCCAAGGCCAAGGCGGCGGCGAAGCAGTGACCCACATCGGATACCTGGCCGCCCTGCTCGGCGGCCTCCTCGCCCTGCTCAGCCCGTGCAGCGCCCTGCTGCTTCCCGCCTTCTTCGCGTACTCCGTCGACTCCCGCTCGCGGCTCCTGGCGCGCACCGGGATCTTCTACGCGGGCCTCGCGAGCACCCTCGTACCGATGGGCGCGGCGGGCTCCTACGCGGGCCGGTTCCTCCACGGCAACCGCGACCTGCTCGTCCTCGGCGGCGGCTGGCTGATCATCGCGCTCGGCCTCGCCCAGATCCTGGGCCTCGGCTTCGCCCCGAGGCGGATCACCGAGCTGTCCGGCCGGATCCGGCCCACCACCGCCCTGTCCGTGTACGCCCTCGGCGCGGTCTACGGGCTGGCCGGCTTCTGCGCGGGCCCGATCCTCGGCAGCGTCCTGACGGTGGCCGCCGTCAGCGGCAGCCCGGTCTACGGCGGCCTGCTGCTCGCGGTGTACGCGCTCGGCATGGCCGTACCGCTGTTCGTGCTGGCCCTGCTCTGGGAGCGCTTCGACCTCGGCCGGCGGCGCTGGCTGCGCGGCCGGGCCTTCCGGGCGGGCCGCTTCGAACTGCACACGACCTCGCTGCTGTCCGGGCTGTTCTTCATCACCCTGGGCGCGCTGTTCCTGGCCTACGACGGGGCGGCCGCCCTGCCCGGGCTGCTGGACGTGGACGACTCGTACGACGTCGAGCGGTGGGTCGGCTCCCTCGCGGACGCCGTCCCCGACTGGGCGCTGCTCGGCCTCGTCGGCGCGGGCGCCCTCGGCTTCGGCCTGCTGCGGTGGCGGCGCTCCGCCCGGGCGGAGCGGGAGGAGGAGTAGAACGCGGAAGGCCCCGTCCGATGGACGGGGCCTTCCTTTTGTGGCTGGGGCCGGGGTCGAACCGGCGACCTATCGCTTTTCAGGCGATCGCTCGTACCAACTGAGCTACCCAGCCACGAGACTGTTTCCAGCCTCAGCGATCCTGACGGGACTTGAACCCGCGACCTCCACCTTGACAGGGTGGCGAGCTAACCAACTGCTCCACAGGACCTGGTGTGTGCAAGAGCAAGTCTTGCACATGGTGTTGCGTACCCCCAACGGGATTCGAACCCGTGCTACCGCCTTGAAAGGGCGGCGTCCTGGGCCACTAGACGATGAGGGCTAAAGGCCCGCCGGGCACTTTGCAGCGCGTCGGGGACGTGAGAAGCATATGGGATCCGAGGAGCTATCGCCAAAACGGTTTCCCCCCACCGGCTGCGGGCGCCCGCACCGGGGCGACAATGGCCGGGTGCTGGAGATGACGCGCGAGGAGTTCGAGGAGCTCGTCGCAGAGGCCCTGGACCGGATCCCGCCGGAGCTGACGCGGCTGATGGACAACGTCGCCGTGTTCGTCGAGGACGAGCCGCCGGCCGACGACCCCGAGCTGCTCGGGCTGTACGAGGGGACCCCGCTCACCGAGCGCGGCGAGTGGTACGCCGGTGTGCTCCCGGACCGCATCACCATCTACCGGAACCCCACGTTGCGGATGTGCGAGGACCGGGAGAGCGTGGTCGCCGAGACGGAGGTGACGGTGGTGCACGAGATCGCCCACCACTTCGGGATCGACGACGAGCGGCTGCACGCCCTGGGCTACGGGTGACCCGGCCCGTCCCCGGCGCGGAGGCCATCGACCCCGACGTCGACCTGCACGTGCCCGCCCAGCGGGCCGAACCGCAGGGCCGGGTGCTCGCGGCCGTCGCCGCGGGCGGGGCGCTCGGCGCCTCGGCCCGTTACGGGCTGGCCCTGCTGTGGCCGGCCGCGCCGGGGGCCTTCCCGTGGGCGACGTTCTGGACCAACGTCGCGGGCTGCGCGCTGATCGGCGTACTCATGGTGCTGATCAGCGAGGGCGGCCGGAGCGCGCCGCACCCGCTGCTGCGGCCGTTCGCGGGCGTGGGGGTGCTGGGCGGGTTCACCACGTTCTCCACCTACGCCGTGGACTTCTCCCGGCTGCTGGACCAGGGCGAGGCCGGAACCGCGCTGGCGTACGCCGGGCTGACGGTGGCGGCCGCGCTGGGAGCGGTGTGGGCGGCGGCGTCGGCGACCCGGCTGGCGCTCGGCCGGCGGGGACGCCGGTGAACTGGCTGCTGGTGGTGGCGGGCGCCGTCGTCGGGGCGCCGCTGCGGTACCTGACCGACCGGGCGGTGCAGGCGCGGCACGACTCCGTCTTCCCGTGGGGGACCTTCGTGGTCAACGCGGCCGCGTGCCTGCTGCTCGGGGTGCTGGCGGGGGCGGCGCTGGCCGGTGCGGGCTCCTCGCGGGTGGACCTGCTGCTGGGGACGGGGCTGTGCGGGGCGCTCAGCACCTACTCGACGTTCTCGTACGAGACCCTGCGGCTGTACGAGCGCGGCCGGCGGTTCCTGGCCGCGGCGAACGTCGCGGCGTCCGTGCTGGCGGGGCTGGGCGCGGTGACGCTCGGCTCGCAGGTGGCGCGACAGCTGTTCGCGTAAGGGGCGTGTCTCTTACGGGGTAAAGGGAGTTGGGCTCATTGACCCACTCATCGCGGACCCCGCCGCAGTGCTCCGGAGGTGCCCCCGTGCGCCCTTTGACCGCTTCCCTGTCCGCGTCTCTCAGACTGGCCGTCTCCGCGCTCGCGGTGGCGGCGACCGCCGGCTGCATGAGCGTCGGCGAGGACGCCGCGAAGCCGGGTCCCTCCGCGTCGGTCGGCGGCAAGGACACGGGCGGCTCCGCCGGGGCGGCGGGCGGGGGCCACGGCTCCGGGGTGCACGGCAACGGCCACGGCGTGAAGGACGGTACGGGGAACCAGGCGGGCAAGCCCGGGGAGCCCGGGAAGGCCTCCGGGGCGACCGGCGCCTCGCCCAGCCCGGGCGCGCCCGCGAAGCCCGGGCAGCCCTCCCCGTCGGCCGGTCCGGGCGGCGGCGCGGGCGGCCAGGGCGGCCAGGTGCCCTCCGGGGGCGGTACGGGGGCCGGCGGCTCGGGGTCGGCGGCGGGCGGGTCCGGTTCGGGCTCGGGGTCCGGCGGGTCGGGTTCGGCCGCCGGGGGCGCGGGATCCGCTTCGGGGTCCGGTTCGGGTTCGGGGTCCGGCGGTTCGGGTTCGGGCTCGGGCTCGGGATCCGGTTCCGGCGGCTCCGGAACCGGTTCGGGCGGGACGACCACCCCCACGCCGGACCCCACCCCCACTGTGACGGAACCCACACCGAGCGGGTCGTCCGACGCGGGTCCCGGGGCGACCCTGGCCTAGGGGTGCTCTGCCCCGTTCTGCGGGGTTCTGGGGCACCCGTCCGGAGTTCGCGTAACCCGTCCCGGGGGAATCGTCGCAGGTCAGGGGCGTGGCCCGGGGGGCGACTTGCCAGACCCCCGGGAGGGTGCGTATGGTTATAGATCGTTTGATCCCATTGCCCGGCGCCGAATCCGAAGAGCGCCGTGTGGCGCGTACTCTCCCTAGCCGTGGCTGACCGCATTGAGGCGGTCGATTTGCGATTCACGGAGTTTGGGCGCGTGCCGAGACTCCGGAAGGTTTCGCATTTCGCATGTCCATTTCCAGTTCTGACCGTTCCGTCATGCCCGAGAACGACTCCACCGAGATCGTCGACGCCGAGACCCTCGCGGTCACCGAGGCCATGGACGCCATCGAGCGCGACGAGATCATCGAGGCCCTCGAGGCGGACGTGGCGGACGTCGCCGACGTGACCGCCGAGGCGGACGCGGCCGACGCCGACGCCGACGACGCCGAGCCCACCATCACCTTCGCGGACCTCGGTCTGCCCGAGGGCGTCGTGCGCAAGCTCGGCCAGAACGGTGTCACCACCCCGTTCCCGATCCAGGCCGCGACCATCCCGGACGCCCTGGCCGGCAAGGACATCCTCGGCCGCGGCCGCACCGGCTCCGGCAAGACCCTCTCCTTCGGTCTGCCGACCCTGGCCCGCCTGGCCGACGGCTACACGGAGAAGAAGAAGCCCCGCGCCGTCATCCTCACCCCGACGCGCGAGCTCGCCATGCAGGTCGCCGACGCCCTCCAGCCCTACGGCGACGTCCTCGGCCTGAAGATGAAGGTCGTCTGCGGCGGTACCTCCATGGGCAACCAGATCTACGCCCTGGAGCGCGGTGTCGACATCCTCGTCGCCACCCCCGGCCGTCTGCGCGACATCATCAACCGCGGCGCCTGCTCCCTGGAGAACGTCGAGGTCGCGGTCCTCGACGAGGCCGACCAGATGGCCGACCTGGGCTTCCTGCCCGAGGTCACCGAGCTGCTCGACCAGGTCCCGGCCGGCGGCCAGCGCATGCTCTTCTCCGCCACCATGGAGAACGAGATCGGCACCCTGGTCAAGCGCTACCTGACCAACCCGGTCAGCCACGAGGTCGACAGCGCCCAGGGCAACGTCACGACCATGACCCACCACGTCCTCGTCGTGAAGCCGAAGGACAAGGCCCCGGTCACCGCCGCCATCGCCGCCCGCAAGGGCCGCACCATCATCTTCGTCCGCACCCAGCTGGGCGCCGACCGCATCGCCGAGCAGCTCATCGAGGCCGGCGTGAAGGCCGACGCGCTGCACGGCGGCATGACGCAGGGCGCCCGTACCCGCGTCCTCGCCGACTTCAAGGACGGCTACGTCAACGCGCTCGTCGCCACCGACGTCGCCGCCCGCGGCATCCACGTCGACGGCATCGACCTGGTCCTCAACGTGGACCCGGCCGGCGACCACAAGGACTACCTGCACCGCTCGGGCCGTACCGCCCGTGCCGGCAAGTCCGGTGTCGTCGTCTCCCTGGCCCTGCCGCACCAGCGCCGCCAGATCTTCCGCCTGATGGAGGACGCGGGCGTCGACGCCTCGCGCCACATCGTCCAGGGCGCCGGCGCGTTCGACCCGGAGGTCGCCGAGATCACCGGTGCGCGCTCGCTCACCGAGGTCCAGGCCGACTCCGCGAACAACGCCGCCAAGCAGGCCGAGCGCGAGGTCGCCGACCTGACCAAGCAGCTGGAGCGCGCGACCCGTCGCGCCGCCGAGCTGCGCGAGGAGGCCGACCGCCTCGTCGCCCGCTCCGCCCGCGAGCGCGGTGAGGACCCGGAGGCCGCCGTCGCCGAGGTCGCCGAGGCCGCCGAGGCCGAGGTCGCCGCCGCCGTGGCCGCCGTCGCCGAGCCCGTCGCCCAGGAGCGCACCTTCGAGCGCCGCGACGACCGGGGCAACTACGAGCGCCGCGACAACCGCGGTGGCGACCGCGGTGGCGACCGTGGCGGGTTCCGCCGCGACGACCGTCCCTCCGGTGGCTTCCGCCGCGATGACCGTCGTGACGACAACCGTGGTGGCTTCCGCCGCGATGACCGTCCGTCGGGTGGTTTCAACCGTGACGACCGCGGTGGCGACCGTGGTGGCTTCCGCCGCGACGACCGTCCGTCGGGTGGCTTCCGCCGTGACGACCGTCGTGACGACAACCGTGGTGGCTTCCGCCGCGATGACCGTCCGTCGGGTGGTTTCAACCGTGACGACCGCGGTGGCGACCGTGGTGGCTTAC
>NZ_JBNNPF010000004.1:263582-269572 GCF_050275515.1 Streptomyces sp. NPDC004126
GCCGTGACGACCGTCGTGACGACAACCGTGGTGGCTTCCGCCGCGATGACCGTCCGTCGGGTGGTTTCAACCGTGACGACCGCGGTGGCGACCGTGGCGGGTTCCGCCGCGACGACCGTCCCTCCGGTGGCTTCCGCCGCGATGACCGTCCGTCGGGTGGTTTCAACCGCGATGACCGCGGTGGCGACCGTGGCGGCTTCCGCCGCGACGACAAGCCCCGCTGGAAGCGCAACGGCTGACGCCTGAGCGCCGCCTGACGAGGAATCGGCCCCCACAGCACTCCGGTGCGGTGGGGGCCGAGCCCATTTCCGGCCGTTTCGCCCCACCCGCAGCGGATGGCGGGAAACCGCCGGAGCCACACCCGGCGATACCCGATCGGTCCGCAGCCCCTCTCCGGCTATGCTCTGGGGTGAGCACCTGGAGGGCCATTAGCTCAATTGGCAGAGCAGCGGACTTTTAATCCGTTGGTTGTCGGTTCGAGTCCGACATGGCCTACCGCTCGCAGGGCGGGGAACCATCCCCGGGACCTGCGCCGAGCGCCCCGTCCGACTTCTTCGGACGGGGCGCTCCGTCGTTCCGGGGCCGACGGCCGGTGGCCTGATCCCGTCCCAACGGAGATGGCACAGTTCAAAGGGCTCTGACCTGCACTTATGTAGTTCCTGGGGGGTGTGGGCGGGTTAATTGGCGAGAGTCGTCCCCCGGATGACGTAGAGTTGGGTTTACCGACGCGGGGTGGAGCAGCTCGGTAGCTCGCTGGGCTCATAACCCAGAGGTCGCAGGTTCAAATCCTGTCCCCGCTACTCAGAACGAAGGCCCGGTTCCTCTTGGAACCGGGCCTTCGTCGTGTCCCGGTCCGTGTCCGGGTGCTGCCCGGGTCCTGCCCGGGTGCGGGGGTCACCCCTTCGGACCGGTCCGGTCGCCGAGCGGGGGCGGCTGCCGCCAGCCTTGAGGGGCGGGGCGCGACCGGGCGGCAGGAGAGCAGCGTGGTGGGGCTGGGCCGGCAGGGCAAGGACGGCAGCGCGGACGGCGCCGCCCGGCGGGTGGTCCGGATGCTGCCGGTACTGCTGATCGTGCTGGGGACCCTCTTCGACCTCGCCACCCCGCCCAGCTTCACCGGATCCCCCTTCTTCACCGCGGCCCCGCTGATCGCGGCGCCCCTGTTCACCCTCCGGGCGACCGCGCTGACCGGGATCGCCGCCTCGTTGGTCGTCGTGGCCCTGCACGTCCACAACGGCACCAGCCGGAAGGTGGAGGCGCTGACCGAGCTGGCGACGGTGCTGACCGTCTCCGGGCTGGCCCTGCTGATCAACCTCGTCGTACGGCGCAGCGGCGAGCGGCTCGCGTCGGCGCGCGAGATCGCCGAGGCCGCCCAGCGGGCCGTGCTGCCCACCCCGGCCGAGCGGATCGCCGGGCTGCACGTCTGCGCCCGGTACGAGGCCGCGCAGGCCGACGCCTTCATCGGCGGGGACCTCTACGCCGTCCAGGACACCCCGTACGGCGTCCGGCTCGCGGTGGGCGACGTACGCGGCAAGGGGCTGGGTGCCGTGGAGGCCGTCGCGGTGGTGCTGGGGGCCTTCCGGGAGGCGGCGGAGACCGAACCGACCCTGGAGGGCCTCGCACGGCGCCTGGAGCGCGCACTGGCCCGGGAGGGGACGCGGCGGGGCAGCCTGGACGCGGTGGAGGGGTTCACGACGTGCGTGCTCGGCGAGATCCCGGCCGGCGCCGAACGGCTGCGGCTGCTGAACCGGGGCCACCCCGAGCCGCTGCTGCTGTACGCGGACGGCGGCCTGGCGGTCCTGGCCCCGGCCGAGCCGGCGCTGCCGCTGGGCCTGGGCGAGCTGGCGGCCGACGGGACGTCCCGGCCGCAGGAGTGGCCCTTCCCGCCGGGCAGCACGCTGCTCCTGTACACCGACGGGCTGACCGAGGCGCGGGACGGGTCGGGCACCTTCTACGATCCGGCGGCCCGGCTGCGCGGGCGGGTCTTCCCGGGGCCGGACGAGCTGCTGGGCGCGCTCAGCAGCGATGTGCGGCGGCACACCGGCGGCGGCACGACCGACGACATGGCGCTGCTCGCGGTGGGGCGGGCCGGGGAGGGGCAGCCGGAGCGCAGGAGGACCGTCCCGGTGGTGAGCCGGGACGACCCGTGAAGGGGGCCGGGCGGCCCCGTCACCTTGTGTGGCCGAAAGGGTGCTCTGCGCAAGGGGGTTGACAGTGCGTCATTTGGCCTGTGTGGCCGAAGTGATGAGGGTGGAGCGGGAGAATTGCCCGAGTTGTCGCCTGGTGGGGTGAATGTAGAGGCCAAAGCTGTTCGGGGCGTGGCCGATTGGTGTTAACGATCAGTCGCTTCGGCTTGGAATCATTCCCCCGCGTAGATTACCGTTCGATAACGCAGCGCGGTCGTCCCAGCCGTCGCAACGACGGCACCCGTGTGCGTTCTCGCCCATGAGGAGTGTGCCCCCGTGGCCTCCAACTCGCCTGCCCCTGACGGTACCGACGTCCAGGAGACGCCCACCGCAGGAGCCTGGGGCGAATGGAATCCCACGGAGGACTCCGCCCGCCCGCTCCGCGGCAAGCACCGCGTCCTCAAGGCGCGCGGCGGACTCGCCCGCAGCTCGACCGTGCTCGGCGTCGGCGTGATCGCGGCGGTCGGTGCGGGCGGCATCGCCACCGCGCAGGACCGGCCCCAGGTCTCCATATCCATGCCCGACCTGCTCGGCGGCGGGGGCGGCCACTCCGACAGCGGCGGCGACGCCGTACGGTCCGCGGCCGCGGCCGACACCGGCACCGGCGTCGCGGGCGGCGCGGAGACCGCCGCGGTGCCGCAGCAGGGCGGCGACGCCGGTGAGGCGCTGCTCAGCCGGATCCTGCTCCAGGCGGAGTCGCAGCAGGACGCCGACCGCGCCCAGGCCCGCGCGGACGCCGAGCGGACCGCGCGCGAGGCCGCCGCCCAGGAGGCCAAGGCCCAGAAGGAAGCGGCCGACAAGGAGGCCGAAACGGCCCGCGCCGCAGCCGAGCAGGCGGCCGCAGCCGAGAAGGAAGCCGCGGAGAAGGCCGCCGCCGAGCAGACCGCCACCAAGACGGCCACGGGCTCCGGTTCGGGTTCCGGCTCGGGCTCGAAGTCGGCCGGCGGCTGGTCCCTGCCGACCTCCTCCTACACCCTCACCTCCCACTACGGGGTCGCCGGCTCCATGTGGTCCTCCGGCTACCACACCGGCCTCGACTTCGCCGCCCCCACCGGCACCCCCGTCAAGGCCGTGGGCAGCGGCACGGTCATCTCCGCCGGCTGGTCCGGGGCCTACGGCTACCGGATCGTGCTCAAGCTCGACGACGGTACCGAGATCTGGTACTGCCACCTCTCCTCGATGTCCGTGACCTCCGGCTCCGTCGGCGCCGGCGAGACCATCGGCCGGGTCGGCGCGACCGGCAACGTCACCGGCGCCCACCTCCACCTCGAAGTGCGCAAGGGCGGCTCGACGGTCGACCCGCTGGCGTGGCTGGGCTCGAAGGGCCTCGACGTCTGACGGCCCCGCCCCGCGCTCCCCTCTAGCCGGGCGAGGGCGACAGCTCCGGGGTCCTCGCCGCCGGTACGAAGACCCGCGCGGGCGCCGGTGCCGCGGCCTGCGGGGGCCGGTGCGGAGCGGGCAGCAGCTCCTCCAGTACGGCCGCCCGGACCAGCGCGGGCGCGGCCGTCGCCCGGCGGTGCCAGAGCCGGTACAGCAACTCGCGCTCCCGCTCGGCGAATTCGGGGTCCCGGCCGCCCGGGCCCGACCGCCGGGCGTGCCGGCGCAGCAGGGCGAGGGCGGCGGCGTCCGACGCGTACCGGGACACCGCGCGGGCGGCGGGGCGGCCTCCGCTGCGGCGGGCCAGGGCGCGGGCCAGCGACCGGGCCGGCATCGAAGCCAGGGCCGGCACCTCCGCCGGACCGATCCAGCCCGCGGCGGCGTACACCGACAGCTCGGCGGCGACGGCCCGCAGGCGCTCGCGCCGGACCCGCACGGCCAGCCACAGCAGCAGCCCGAACGCCGGGACCATCACGCAGCCGTAGACCAGGTAGAAACCGTACTCACCGAAGTGCGAGGAGCCGTTCCACAACGCGTGGGCGCCCATGGCGAGGCCCAGGCCCAGCAGGGGCAGGCCGGTCCTGCGCGCACGGCGGGCGGTGAGCGCGGCAGCGCCGAAGCCGAGGCCGGTGAGCACCGTGAAGAGCGGGTGCGCGAACGGGGAGAGCACCACCCGCACGAAGAACGTCGCCGCCGTCACGGAGTCCAGCGCCCCGGTGCCGTTGGCGAGGTCCTCCTCGAAGGCGTTGCCCAGGTAGAGGATGTTCTCGGTGAAGGCGAAGCCGGTGGCGGTGAACCCGGCGAGCACGATCCCGTCGGCGGCACCGGTCAACCGCCGTCTTCGGAACACGAACACGAGCAGCAGGGCCGCCGCCTTCGCCGTCTCCTCCACCACCGGCGCGACCACCACGGACCCCAGCCGGTCGGCGGCGGAGGGATCGGCGGAGGCCGCGGCCATCCACTCCGTGGCGAAGCTGTTGGCCAGTATCGCGATCAGCGCCGCGGTGCAGGCCCCCCAGCCGAAGCAGAACAGCAACTGCCGCCAGGGGCCCGGCACGGCCCGGCCGAGCCACCGGAACGCCGCCATCAGCGGCGGCACCGGCAGCAGGGCCAGGCCCAGCCCCACGAAGAACCCGGCCGTGCCCGTCTGCTCCCGCACGAGCTCCAGGATCACGGCCCCGGTGGCGGTGAGCAGCGCGCCGAGCACGCACATGCGGGCCGTGCCCGATGGGCGTGCGAGCACACGGGAGAGCGCTCGGTACACATGATGACCCTAGCGAGCGGGTCGGACACTCCGAGTGACGTTTGTCAGTTCTTGGAGTCAGGTTCGACTGCCGGTTCGATCTTCTCGGCGCCGCGGCGGGCGAAGAGGAGGTCGTGGACGACGTGGCCCTTGTCCAGGCCCTGCCCCTCGAACCGGGTGAACGGGCGGAACTCGGGCCGCGGCGCGTAGCCGCCGTCCGCCTGGGTGTTCACGAACTCCGGGTGAGCGGTCAGGACTTCGAGCATCTGCTCGGCGTAGTCCTCCCAGTCGGTCGCGCAGTGCAGCACGGCCCCGGGCGCCAGGCGGGTGGCGGCCAGGTCGAGGAACTCGGGCTGGATCAGCCGCCGCTTGTGGTGGCGGGCCTTGGGCCACGGGTCCGGGAAGTACACGCGCATCCCGGCGAGGGAGGCCGGCGGGAGCATCTCGCGGAGCAGGATGATCGCGTCACCGTT
Organism: Streptomyces sp. NPDC004126; assembly: GCF_050275515.1. NCBI lineage: Bacteria > Bacillati > Actinomycetota > Actinomycetes > Kitasatosporales > Streptomycetaceae > Streptomyces > Streptomyces sp. NPDC004126. The sequence continues at coordinate 268,859 of NZ_JBNNPF010000004.1, forward strand.
GGCCACGCGGACGTTGGTCATCCCGCCGCGCTCGGCGAGGGCGAGCAGGTTGCCCTGGCCGGGGGTGTGCACGTCGGCGGCGAGGATGCCGGTGGAGGGGTCGGCGGCGGCCATCTGGGCGGTGGCCTCGCCCATGCCGAAGCCGATCTCCAGGACGACGGGGAGCCCGCCGAAGAGCTTCTCCAGATCGATGACCTCGCGGCCGTCGATGTCGAGCCCCCAGGTCCCCCACAGCCGCTTCAGCGCCTCGCCCTGGCCGGTGGTCACCCGGCTGCGGCGCGGCTGGAAGCTGCGGATCCGGCGCTCGTGGTGCGAACCGGCGGGGTCGGGCGCGGGACCGTCGGGGAACCGCGGCTCGGTGCGCCACTTGGGCGGCGTGTACGCCTCCGGCGGGGAGTCGGGGAGGCCGGGCTGGGGATTCAGGGGCTCAGACACAATGCCGAGATTCTACGTCGGCCCCCGCCATTGCCCTGGCCGGGCGCAACCCGCGTCCCCGCTGCGCGGGCTTGCTCCCCGCCCCACCCTTCGCCCGTTCCCAGCGGGCTCCGCCCCTGACCCCCGCGCCTCAAACGCCGGCGGGGCTATATGTAGCCCGTCCGGCGTTTGAGGACCGGGGTCAGGGGCGGAGCCCCCTGGGAACGGTGGAAGGGCGGGTAGGGGACCCACGCCCGCGCAGCGGCCCACCCACCCGCAGACGACCTACCGGCCACGGCC